>JAFXXC010000051.1 GCA_017542485.1 Acholeplasmatales bacterium | reverse complement strand
TGAAAATTATACAATAGATCCAGAATGGATGAAAAGAGTAAAAACAATAGTGGATTGGAGTATTAAACATGGATTATATGTAATATTAAATACTCATCATGATATATATACAAATTATAAAGAGCCACTTACATATGGAAAAGGATATTATCCATTAAAAAGAGATATTAAAGAATCAGAAAAATTCATTTACAATGTTTGGAAACAAATTACAGCTGCTTTTAATAACGGATATGATCAACATTTAATTTTCGAAGGATTAAATGAACCTAGACTTCTTGGAACTGAATTTGAATGGTGGTATAAAGTTGGAGATTCTTTATGTAAAGAAGGATCTGAGGTATTAAATGAATTTATGAGGCTTGTTGTTAAGGCAATTAGAGAAAGTGGTGGAAATAATGAAAAGAGATTTGTTATGGTAACTCCTTTAGCTGCAGGATATCAAGCTGCACTTGAATCTAATTTCCTTTTCCCAAGTGATACTAAATATAATCCATCTAATAGAAAAATAATATTAAGTGTTCATATGTATGCTCCTTATAATTTTGCTTTGAATGCTGATAAAAATTATACTAAATTTGAAGAAAGTTATAAAGATGAACTTAGTAATAGTTTCAAAGCCTTATATAAAAGATTTTCTTCAATTAATCAACATGTAATTATTGGAGAAATGGGTATTGTAAATAAAAATAATACTCAAGATAGAATTGAATGGGCTGAATATTATGTAACTAAAGCCAGACATTTTCATATAAGTTGTGTCTTATGGGATAATGGTATATGGGATGTAACAGCTCAAGGAGAAATAATAGGAGAATTACACAGAAAAGATTTAACTTGGAATATTGAAAGATTAATTCAAACTTATATTAAAGCATCTAAAACTGAATTTTATAACTTTGATGGATTCTCACCTGATTTAGATGATACCTTTAATAAAACCGGCTTAATAACTGATAAAGATGTAGTTAGTTTTGATGATTCTGTCACTTCTGAAACTTTAGTAAATATAATGGGATTAGGTTGGAATTTAGGTAATTCTTTAGATGCTTATGATACAAATATAGAAGGAGATAATGGTATAAAATCTGAAATGTTCTGGGGAAATCCAAAAACTAAAGAAGAATATTTTGAAGCTTTAGTTAAAAAAGGAATTAAAACTGTAAGATTCCCAATTACCTGGCATAATCATTTAATTGATAAAAAATATACAATTGATCCTGAATGGATTAAAAGAGTTAAAACTGTTGTTGATTGGGCCATAAAACATGGATTATATGTAATAATCAATTCTCAACATGATAATGCTCAACATTTGATTAGAGCAATGACTTATGGAGAAGGATATTATCCATCTCCTAGAGATGAAGTTGAATCATTGAAATTTATTTATAATTTATGGAGACAAATAGCAATAGCATTTAATAATGGATATGATGAGCATTTAATATTTGAAGGATTGAGTGAACCAAGATTAACTGGATATAAATATGATAAATATTATTCTAAAGATGATCCAGTTTGTCAATCTGCAGTTGAAACTTTGAATAAATATATGAAACTTATTGTCAAAGTTATAAGAGAAACAGGAGGAAATAATGCTAAAAGATTTATTATGATTACTCCTTTATTCGCAGGATATCAAAGTGCTATTGATTCAAATGTAGTCTTCCCAGATGATTCTAAATATAATCAGAATAATAAATTAATTTTAAGTATACATATGTTTGCCCCATACCAATTCTGTTTAGATGGAAATATGGAATATACTCAATTTTTAGATTCTTACAAAGATGAAATTTATGAAAACTTTGTTAATTTATATAAAAAATATGTATCTAAAGGTCATAGTATAATCATAGGAGAAATGGGATCTGTTAATAAAAATAATACGAAAGAAAGAACAGAATGGGCTAAATTCTATATTAAAAACGCAAGAAAATTCCATATGAGTTGTATAATTTGGGATAATGGCGATTTTGATAATACACAAAAAACAGCTGAAGTATTTGGAATGTTCCATAGAGATACTTTAACTTGGTTAGATGAAGATTTAATTGATAGTCATATTGCTTATGCTTCTCTTCCATTTGAAGATATTGATAATAATGAACTTTTCTCAATTGAATTAATTGAAGATTTTGATAAAAAGAATTTGGTTATAGATGAGAATAAAGTTAAATTTAATGATGAAGTAACAGCTGAGGAAATATCAAGAGAAGTCGGAATGGGATGGAATTTAGGTAATACATTAGATGCTTTTGATGATAGTAAAGGACAAAATCAAGGATTAGAATCTGAAACTTGTTGGGGTAACCCTAAAACAACTGAAGCCTTAATTGAAAAAATAGCTGAAACTGGATTT
>JAFXXC010000050.1 GCA_017542485.1 Acholeplasmatales bacterium | reverse complement strand
TTCTTCCTTTTTATATTGTTTTAATCTAATTTGAAATTGATGAGCTAACTTACCTATTTTAATATCAACATAATCATATACAACAACTTGATTTTTACCTTCATGTTCTCTATGAATTCTTCCTGTTTGTTGTTGTAATTTTCCACTAAATTTAAATGGCATCGTAATAAATAATGTATTTAAAGAGCCTAAATCAAAGCCTTCTCCTAAGAAAGAACCTGTGCTTATAATTATATATTGATTTTCAAGGCTATTAATAGATTCATTAAATTGGCGTCTTACTTTAGCACCATCCGAACCGCTTATAGTATAAATAGTATCACACTCATGAGATAATAAATCCTTAAGTATGTTTATATGTTCTATTCTTTCTGTTAGTACTAAAATGCACTTATTCTTCTTATACTCCTCAACTATGTCTTCAACGATTTGTTGATTACGGTTGGAATCCTTATATAATTCATTTAATAAATCAGCATAGTTCATCAAATCATAACTATCTTTATTCTTGAATTTTGTGAATCTAGGCTTCAATACCTTTTCAAATGTTCTATTATTCTCTTCTAATGTAGCTCTTATTGGAGAAATAATCTTATATATAATCTTTTCTAAATTATCTGATCTCTTAGGTGTTGCAGTAAAACCATAAATATGCTTAGCTTGGAATTTCCTAATTATCTCCTCATATGTTTTACTTGCAATATGATGAATTTCATCGCCAATTATAATCTCATATTTATCATATAAGTCATCTTCGTCTTTAATAGATTTGATAGATGCTATATCAATTATTCCTGTCAATTTCTTTTTAGCACCATAATATATACCTGGTTCAATAACTTCTTCGTTGCAATAAATCTTTAAAAATTGATTAATTCTTTCTTTCCATTGATCCAAAAGTTTAACTTTTTCTACCAAGATTAAAGTTGGCTTCTTAAGTCTAGAAATCACTTCCATCCCCATTATTGTTTTTCCGCTACCAGTTGGGGCAATCAACAATCCATTATCATATTTCAATAATGTATCAACAGCATTCTTTTGTGTTTCTCTTAAAATAGCATTATACTCAACATTAATTTCTTTTAATGCAATTCGTCTATCTTCAACTTCATAAGCAATACCAACAAATTCTAAAATCTCAACCAAATCATTAAAACATCCCCTAGGCAAACTTATATAATCTATATTTTCTTTAAACAATTCTATTATTCTTTCAATCTTATATGTTGATAGTCTTTTAGCTTGTTTTTCATAAAACTCAGGATTATGTATAATAGCCAATCTCTTAAGAATAGATATTGATCTAGATGAAAGACCTTCTTTTGAAAAATAAATATCATCTTTTAATATTATTTTAAATACTAGTGGAAAATCAGATATCATTAGATTTAATTTTTTGAATGACTTATTGCTTATTTCTACATCAACATTATCAGCATAATTTTTCAGGATTAAGTCAATGTCCAATTCATTAGTTTTTTTAATAGAAGATAAAGCAACTATTTGATTACTATACATTAAAAAATTCTCATCAACAAAAACCGAAGTTTTATTTCTAACACAAGCACCTTGTAATGGTAGTGCTATGCAGTTTCCAACACCTTCTTTATCAACAATATCTTGTGATGGAAAAAACCTATCATATGATTTAAATGATATATTTTTATTATTTTGCATAGCGATTGTT
>JAFXXC010000006.1 GCA_017542485.1 Acholeplasmatales bacterium | reverse complement strand
GCACGTCCCCGCCGGGAATTCTCAGTTATGACAAGTGCTTACTGCATAATGAAGTAGTACCTGCCCATGATGTCGTTGAACACAACAGTGTAGGTTCCAGCCTCAACAGGGATGTTGGGACCGCCCTGGGTGCCCACACCCACGGGGAAGGTCGTTGCGCCCCAGTTCACAGCCCATGTACCATTGGCAAACTTGAGCTCGGTGTTATCATAGGTCACGTCCTTCACGATCCAGTCATGATTCTCGACAACAGTGCTCATGGGCGTCATAGCGTTACCGCTAACGTTCCAATCCTGATAACCGCCAGGCATGGTAATCATGCTATAGACACCTACCAAGCCATCATAGGGCTCAACTGACAGCGTCTCGGCGTTCATGTCGTAGGTAATCACGTAGTAGCCGTCGACAGGCACCTCGATGTTGCTACTGCCGCCATCGTTCTTCACGTAGCCGTCGGCACCCTGACCCCACTGCTCGTCCCAGTTACCGGGATTGTGGATGATCTTGAAGCCCTGGCCGGCAGGGAAGAAACCAACATAGTCGTTGTGCTGGTATGGGTGGCAGACATGATGAACGTGAGCAAACACTTAACCAGTTATTGGTTGAAATGGATGGTTTTACAGGCAATACAGGTATTATCGTAATGGCTGCAACAAATAGACCAGACGTACTAGACCCTGCTTTATTGCGTCCAGGTCGTTTTGATAGGCAAATCACTATTGCTAATCCTGATGTAAAGGGTAGAGAAGCAATATTGAAAGTTCATGCTAGAAATAAGCATTTAGATCCAAATATTAAACTTGAGGATATTGCACAAAGAACTCCAGGATTTAGTGGCGCTGATTTGGAAAATATTTTAAATGAAGCTGCATTACTTGCTGCCAGAGATAATCGTAAGGTTATTAATTTACAAGATTTAGATGAAGCTACAGATAGAGTTATGATGGGTCCTGCTAAGAAAAGTAGAGTTATTTCTAAACAGGAAAAAAATACAATTGCACATCATGAGGCAGGTCATGCTGTTATTGGTTTAAAGCTTGATAATGCTAATATTGTTCAAAAAGTAACAATAATTCCTCGTGGACAAGCTGGTGGATATGCGTTAATGTTACCAGAAGAGGAAAGATATTTGGAAACTAAGCAATCATTATTAGATAGAATCACAGGATATTTAGGTGGAAGAGTTTCTGAAGAAATTAATTTTGGTGAGATTTCTACTGGTGCTTCAAATGACTTTGAGCAAGCAACAAAGATTGCTCGTGCTATGGTTACTCAATTTGGTATGAGCAATTTAGGCCCTATCACTTATGAACAAAATGGTGGTAGTATCTTCTTAGGAAGAGATTATTTAAAGGAAAAGAATTTCTCTGACCAGGTTGCTTTAGAAATTGATAAAGAAGTTAGAGCAATTGTAGAAGAATGCTATGAAAGAGCAAGAAAAGTAATTTTAGACAATTTAGATTTATTAAAGACTATCGCTCAATATTTAATTAAAGTTGAGACTTTAACTAAAACTGATATTGATGAGATTGAAGCTACTGGACATTTAGCTTGGTATGATAAGAAGGAAGAAGAAAAGAAAGCTCGTGAAGAACAAGCCAAATTAGAATCAGAAAATAAATCTGATGAGATTAAAGTAGAAGAAAATGGAGAAAATGTTGATTCTTTAGAAAAAAATACTGAGTCTAATGATGTTACTGAGACTAATGATATTACTGATGATAAAAAAGAAGAATCAAAGGATGAAACTAAAGAATAATGAGATTAGATAAATATTTAAAGGTATCTAGACTTATAAAAAGGCGTACCATTGCTAAAGAAGTTGCTGAAAATGAGCGTATATTAGTTAATGGTAAACCTGCTAAACCATCAAAGGAATTAAAAATTTCTGATATTATTACTATTGAGTTTGGTACAAAAATAGTAAATGTTAGAGTTCTATCTTTAGATGAGAAAACAAAAAAAGATCTATCATCTACAATGTATGAATTGATAGATGAAAAGAAAAAGGGAGAGGTGTAAAAATGAAAGATGCATCAAGAATAATGTATACTATTGGTAAAGTATTTAGCGTAATAGAAATAGTAATTTCATCTATTATGTTACTTGCTGGAATATTATGTAGAGTATTTTCAGTAGAAATCTATAATGAACAAAAAGGTAGATCATTTACTTTAGATGATGTTAAGGCTTTATCAACATCTTTAATAGTAATTGCATCAATATCTTTGATAATTGTATTTATAGTATTAATTTTGGCTAATAATGCTCAAAAGAAATTAAAAAATAACAAAAAAGATATTGCTCCACATATTATTATGATTGTTATTGGTGTATTTGGTGATATTTTCTATTTACTTGGTGGAGTATTTGGTATTGTTGCTGAAAATGAAGATAATAATACGATTGAATAAATTATAATAGTTAAATAAATTTTAAGAACTCGCTTTAATAAGTGGGTTCTTTTTTTTGTAATTTTTAGTAAAAATAAAAATGATACCGAAGTATCATTTTCAAAATTAACTATTAAGTTTTCTATTTAAATAATCAGCTGCGAAGAAGATTAATACTAAGTCATAATCTTGCCACATTCTTGTTACACTATTTTCGTATAATGCTAAGAAGTTACTTCCAACTTTAGCTATTACAAAAGCGTGAACTCTATTATTATCTAAATAATCTGCTGTATTAGGATACTTATCTTTGATATCTTTAGGATTAGAAGAAGAAAATACATCTCTATCTCCCACCATTTTTTCTATTATAAAATGGGCATTATTACCAAAATAGTATTCATCATTACTTTTGGCAGATATAACTACGTTTTTATTGTTAATGAAGAAAACATTAGCTGTATGTAATACCTTGAAAAGGTAATTAACTGTTTGCTTTATTGCCATTTCTTTGCTTGATGTATCTAATATACGTTTAACATCTTCAAGCTTACTTAATAATGAATTAGTTCCTCGTTCATTAATTACAATATCTTTATGCTTTTCATGAACATAAATAATATAACAATTTCTACCTTTTGATTTTCCACGATATAATGCTTTATCCATCTTCATAAATAAATCATCATATGTCTCTGCATTAACTGGGTATGCTGCACAACCAACTGTAGCTGTAAGGAATATTCTAACGTTACTTACATATATAAACTTTCTTACTGCGCCTTCTTGTGTGTACATGTTAGCTAAGAAATTATGAATAACATCATAATCTACTGATTTCATATAGATAATGATGAATTCGTCTCCTCCAAACCTTCCAACTAGTCCATCGTTTCCAACATATTTTATAAGATTTTCACCTAATGTTTTTAAGCATTCATCACCAGCACTATGACCATATGAATCGTTAACATATTTAAAATTGTCTAAGTCCATAATGCACATAGTGAAAGGAGTTTTGTTTGAAACAAGGGTTCTAGCAAAATCCAATATGTATTGTCTTGAAATAACTCCAGTTAATGAGTCTAGGACAAAGTTTACATCTGCACCTTTAAAATAGTCATATTTTTGTAAATCTTCAACAGTATACAATTTCATCGCCTCTTTATAAAATATTTTTTATAACTCTTTTTATTATTCTAACAATTATTTTATTTTATTGCAATAATTAATATTCAAATAAGAGTTTTAATTAGGTATAATAGTAATATAGATATCGTTGGAGGTTTTAAATATGGGAAAAGTATTTTTAGATTGGGAAACAGCTTATAATTTTGTTACTGACGCTTTTGTTGGATATGGGGTTCCACTTGAGGATGCTAAGATATGTACAGATGTATTACTAGAGTCTGATAAAAGAGGAATAGAATCACATGGATGTAATAGATTTAAGCCTATTTATATTGATAGAATAGTTGATGGAATTCAAAATCCTATTACTAATTATGAAATAATAAAGGAAACAGAAACTACTGCAGTAGTTGATGGCCATGATGGCATGGGTCAAGTAATTGGTTATAAATCAATGAAGATGGCTATAGAAAAAGCTAAAAAGTATGGAATGGGTATGGTTGTTGTAAGAAATTCTTGTCATTATGGCATTGCAGGATATTACGCTACTATGGCTACTAAAGAAGGCTGTATTGGTATTACAGGCACAAATGCTAGACCTAGTGTCGCTCCAACATTTGGTGTTGAGGGAATGTTTGGAACAAATCCTTTAACTATAGGTATTCCAACTGATGAGGCTTTTGACTTTGTTATAGATTGTGCATCATCTATTACACAAAATGGTAAAATAGAGTATTATGAAAGAATAGGTGAAGATGTTCATCCTGGCACAGTTGTTGGTCTTGATGGAAATGCAGTTACCGGTGATGCAGGTGAAGCACTTAAAAAGATTAGAAGTGGTGAGGCAGCTTTAACTACTTTAGGTGGTATTGGTGAGGCTTTAGGTGGATATAAAGGATTTGGTTATGCTTTAGCAGTTGAATTGTTATCTGCTTCACTTCAAGATGGTAATTATGGTAAGGATTTAAATGGTAAAGATAAGGATGGAAAGAAGGTTCCTTATCATTTAGGACATTTCTTTATAGCAATTGATACTAATCATTTCTTAGGAGAAGATTTATGCCGTAAGAAATCAGGAGATATTATTCGTGCAATTCGTGCATCTAAAAAGGCTCCTGGAGCTGAAAGAATATATACTGCTGGTGAGAAAGAATATTTAGTATGGCAAGATAGAAAGAATAAAGGAGTTCCTATTTCAGAGCCTGTTCAAAAGGAAATGAGTCAGGTTAGAGATGCTTTAGGATTAAAATATGTATTTCCTTGGGAAAAATAAGGTTGTGGTTTAATTGTTAAAAAAAATAATCAAAATTGTCTTGTTTGTATTAGCTATTTTAGTATTAACTTTAGGTGGATTTTTAATTTATTCAGGTATTACTACATTACATGTTGATGATGTAGAGAAATTAAAAGTAGATGGAAAAAGCTCTAAAGTTATAAATAAAGGTGACAATGTAAAGCTAATGACTTGGAATGTTGGTTATTGTGCTTTAGGAGATAATGAGTCTTTCTTTATGGATGGCGGAGATGGAGTTGTTGCTAAAGATAAAAAGAGAGTAGAGTCTAATTTATCTAACATTATTGAAAAGATTAATATTAATAATCCGGATGTTATATTTTTACAAGAAGTGGATATTAAATGTAAAAGGTCTTGTAAAATTGATGAAAAAGAAGAGTTTGAAGAGGCGTTAGATTTAAATAAATATAATACTACTTTTGCATATAATTATAAAGCAGGATATATTCCATATCCTTTCCCTACTGCTTTAGGTCATGTTGAAGCAGGTATTCAAACATTTAGTAAATATGAAATTAAGAGTTCTGATAGAATAAAATTATATAATCCATTTAATTGGCCTATTTCTATGTTTAATTTAAAGAGATGCTTAGCTGTTAATAGAATTGCTGTTGGAGATAAAGAATTAGTAATTGTTAATCAGCATTTAGAGGCTTATGATGATGGAGATGGAAAAGAAGAACAAACAAAAGAATTAAAGTCATTAATAGACAAAGAATATGAATTAGGAAATTATGTTATAGTAGGTGGAGATTTTAATCAATCTTTTACTAATATAGATACAAGTATGTATCCATTTGTTGAAGGAAATTGGAAACCAGGAGTGATTGACTCTAATAAGTTTGAAAACTTTAATTTGTTAATGGATAATAGCTATCCAACTTGTAGATCGTTAAGTACTCCATATGTTGATAAGGATAAAAAAACATTCCCTTATTATATGATAGATGGATTTATGGTTTCAAAAAATATAACAGTAGAATCAATAAATACACTTAATTATGGTTTTGAAAATTCAGACCATAATCCGGTATTATTGAATATAGTAATTAATTGATGGTGATGTTATGTTTGGTAAAAAGAGTAAAGTTATAGAATGGGATAGAGATAATTTAATTCCAGTTATTCATAAATCAATTTGTACTGGAGAAGCAGTAGTTGGCTTTAAAAATAAAAATACACGTGAGTTTGTAGAAATAATGCTTATTAATTCACATGAGGATTTGGAAAAATTTGTTAAATTATATGGTATTGATACAGAGATAAAGACAGAATATTAATGAGGTGTTAATATGGATGAAATCATTAACAATATTGAAATAATGCTTAGCAAAAAAATAGAAAAAGATATACCATGTTGTGAAGATAGTACCCATAATTATGATGCATATAATAATTTAGATAATATGTATAACAAGAATAATGTTAAGTATAATGATATTACTATATTCAATCGATATGGAGTTGATATTAGTATATTAGCTACTTCATTAGATGTAGATTATAATTTACTTGAGGGTTTATTTGATCATAAACAAATACCATCTAAGGGACTTACATGTGCTATAGCTATGGTATTAAAGCTTGATTATAATAGTACATTGGAGGTTTTGAAAGAACTAGGATATTGTTTCAATTCTAGTGATTATGATAGAATTATTGAGTATTTTATTTATAATAATATTTATGATATCAATATGTTAAATGAGGTATTATTGCATTTTGGTCAAATGTATTTATATAGTAAGAGGAAGTTAAAATGATTAAGAGAAATTATCATACACATATGAAATATTGTCATCATGCAATTGGTGATGTTAAGGATTATGTTGAGGCTGCTATTAATTATGGATATTTGGAATTGGGTATGAGTGATCATGCCCCTATTCCTTTAAATTCAATGACTGATAGTGAGTGGGAACATAATTATTGTAATGAAAATATGACATTAGATACTTTTGAAGTATATTTAAAGGATATTGAAAAATGTCAAAAGGAATATAAGAATATTAAAATATTTAAATCTTTGGAATCAGAATATTTAGACTCATTCGATAATCATTATAAATTTTTAAGAAGTAAGCTAGATTATATGATTTTAGGTATCCATTTTTATAAATATCAAGGAAGAGTAATTGATAGCTATTCTGAAATTAATTATGATACATTATTAGGATATTTAGATAATGCTATAAAAGGTATGGAATCAGGCATTTTTAAATATTTAGCACATCCTGATTTATTCTTGTTTAATTATAAGGATAAGAATGGTGGAAATAGTTTTGACGAAAGATGTGAGATGGTATCTAGAAAAATAATAGAATGTGCTATTAAAAATAATGTTTATCTTGAAATTAACGCTAATGGATTAAAGTTTAGTAATAATATTAATGATAGAAATATGTGGAAATATCCTAATGTTAATTTTTGGAATATTGCTAAAGAATATAAGGATTTAAAGGTGATAATTGGTGCTGATGCACATGATCCTAAATTATTAAATTCTGATTGGATTAGAATGGTAGAAAAGTTTGCTGAAGATTTAGGTATTAATGTAGAGAATAAATTGGAGTTTTAAGATGAAGTACAAAGTTAATGAAGTTTTATCTAATGGTTATATATATGGCAAATGTCTTCCTTTACATTTTAAGGTTGATTATAGTGATTTTGTTTCTATTGAAGCAGAAATGGTTAAGTTTGATACAGCTATTGATAAAACTATTAAGCAATTAAATATTCTTAAGGATAGCAATCCTGATTTGAGTGAATATATAATGATGGAATTATTAATTGTTAGTGATCCATCATTATCTCAAAATGTTCATAAAATGATTACAAATTCAGTTAGAGCAAGGGATGCTATTGAGACTATTTTAAATAAGCATATTGAAAATATTAATACGTCTACTAGTGAGTATTTAAGGGAAAGAACTCAGGATATTGAAGATATTAAAGGAAGAATTATATATAATTTAGAGAATTATGATGTTAATGAAAATAGTGATAATAAATATATATTAGCATTAGATGAATTATTTCCATCAATATTAATTCAAAGAAGAAATAATATTATTGGTGTTGTTGTAAAAAAAGGTGGTTATACATCACATGCTGCTATTATGTGTAGAAGCTTTGATATTCCACTTGTAGTATCTGATATTGATATAAAAGAACCAGTTGAATTAATTATTGATACTAGAAGAGAAATAATTATTACTGAACCTACATCTGATGATATTGAAAGATATAATAAGCATGATTTTGATAGTGTAGATAAGAAAGCTATAAGTCATGATGGATATTTATTTTTGGCTAATGTTAGTAGTAATTTAGATTTAGAGAAGGTAAGAGAATATAATTTTGATGCGATAGGGTTATATAGAACTGAAATGATATTTATGAATTCTGATAGACCATATACGTTAGATGAGCAATATGCAATATATAAAGAAGCATTAGATATTATGAAGGATAAGTTTATAGTGTTTAGAACATTTGATGTTTCACATGATAAGCGGATACAATATTTAAAAAGTGATTCTAGGGGTATTCAAAATTATATAGATAATCCTAACATATTTGAAAATCAAATTAAGGCTATATTAAAAGCTAATAATTATGATAATGTTAGAATAATGTTTCCTATGATTGAAACTAATGCAGAATTTGAGTATTTAAGAGATTGGGTATTAAGAATCCAAAAGAGTGGAAATTATAAAATGCCAAAGATTGGTATGATGTTAGAAACAAAAAGTGCATTATCTAATATAAATGATTTTGTTAAGGCAGATTTTATATCAATCGGTACTAATGATTTAACAAAGGATTTATTTGGTATTGATAGAGATAATTCATTTGATGAGGTTAGAAAGCATTTAAATGAATTAATTGATTGTTTAGTTCCTGTTGTTGAATTTTGTGATAAATATGATAAATGTTTATCAGTTTGTGGTGAATTAGCTTCAATAACTGATATAGCAGTAAGATTTTATAAAATAGGAATAAAGAATCTATCAGTATCCCCATCTATGATGAAGATGTTAAATAAAAGTTATTCAAAATATATAGAAAAATAAAGGGAGAAATCCCTTTTTATTTTTAAATAAATATAAACGTTTGTTTTTTTATACTATGTATAGTATAATTACTATGTTGTTTGAAGGGAAGATGATTTCATGAGTACTTTAGTAGTAGTAGGAAGCCAATGGGGCGATGAAGGTAAGGGTAAAATTACTGATTATTTAGCTCAAGAGGCTGATGTAGTAGTAAGAAGCCAAGGAGGAAACAATGCTGGACATACTATCAATTTTGATGGTGAGAAGTTTGCATTAAGAAGTATACCTTCTGGTATTTTTAATCCTAAGATTAAGAATGTTATGGCAAATGGAATGGTAATTAATCCTAAACAGGCATTAGAGGAATTAGCTGGACTTGAAGCTAGAGGAATTAAGGATTACCAATTATTCATTTCAAATAGAGCACATATAGTTTTACCTTATCATGAGATGCTTGATGGAGCATTTGAACAATTTAAGGGTGATAAGAAAATTGGTACTACTAAACGTGGTATAGGACCTGCTAATGCTGATAAAGCAAATAGAATTGGTATAAGAATGTGTGATTTGATTGACCCTGAGATTTTTAAGAGTGTATTAAAGAGTTCATTAACTATAAAGAATATGGAACTTAAGATGTTAGGTCTTTCTGAACTTAAGTTTGATGATATATATAATGAATATGTTGAATATGGTAAAAAATTAAAGAAATATGTATGTGATACATCATTATTATTAGAAGAAGAAATCGAAAAAGGATCTAAGATTTTATTTGAGGGTGCACAAGGTGTAATGTTATGTCTTGATCATGGTACATACCCTTATGTAACATCATCTTCACCTACTGGCGCTTCTGTACCACTTAATGCTGGTATAGCACCTAGATATATTGATAATGTTTTAGGTATTTGTAAGGCATATACTACAAGAGTTGGTGAGGGTCCATTCCCTACTGAAATTCATGATGAATTAGCTGATTATATTAGAGAACGTGGTCATGAATATGGTACAGTTACTAAGCGTCCAAGAAGAGTTGGATATTTAGATTGTGTTGCTTTAAATTATGCAAGAAGAGTATCTGGTATCAATTATTTATCATTAATGTTATTTGATGTATTATCTGGTATTAAGAAATTAAAGATTTGTTATGCTTATGAGCTTGATGGTAAGGTTATTAATACTATGCCTGCAACACTTGAGGACTTATATAGAGTTAAGCCTTTATATGTTGAAATGGATGGATGGGATGAGGATATTACTCATGTTACATCATTTGATGAGTTACCTGAAAATGCCAAGAAATACTTAAGAAAGATTGAAGAGTTAACTAAGAGTGAGGTTGTAATCTTCTCTGTTGGTCCAGACCGTAAACAAACAATTAGATTAAAGGATTTCTTTTAATGGAGAAAATTTTAGTATCTAGTTGTTTATTAGGTAATAATTGTAAATATAATGGTGGAAATAATTATAATGTTTTAGTTGAAGAATTAAAAAAGAAATATGAAATTATTTCTATTTGTCCTGAGGTTATGGGTGGATTATCGATACCTAGAGTACCATCTGAATCTATTAATGGAACTGTTATAAATAAAGATGGTGAAGATGTTACTAGATATTTTATGTCTGGTAGTAAAAAGGTATTAGATATTGTTAAAAGTGAAAATATTAAAATTGCAGTATTAAAAGATGGAAGCCCTTCTTGTGGTAGTAGTTATATTTATGATGGAACTTTTAGTGGTAATAAAATTAGTGGTATGGGTATGACTGCTAAATTATTAAAACTATTTGGTGTAAAAATATATAGTGAGAATAATATTGAGGAATTATTATGATTGTTGCGATAACTTATGAAAATGGTAATGTATTTATGCATTATGGTAAGACTAGACAATTTATATTATTTGATGTAGAGAACAATGTTGTTAAGAGTGAAAAAATTATAGATTGTGGAGAATATTCACATCATACATTAGCTGATCTTCTTGCTTTAAATGGTGTAGAAGTGTTAATATGTGGTGGATGTGGTGCACATGCAGTTGAGACTTTGAATGCTAAGAATATTAAGATATATAATAATGTATGTGGAGATGTTCATGTAGCAATTAAAGAATATTTAAATGGTAATTTAAATTTTAATGGCCCTACTGAATGTGGATGTCATCATTAATATAATTATGACTGTTAGATTAAAAATCTAGCAGTTTTTTTATTTTTTTTCATTTTTTTGGTTAATTTTTGATTTTTTTGTCTATTATTTAGTGTATTCGAAAAAAGGAGAAGAAAAAATGAAGAAAAAATTGTGTATTTTAATGGCAATAATTATATGTATATTGCCGAATTTATTTGGTGTTTTGGCACATGCTGATATAGTCGATGATGACTATAAAGAATTTTATTATGATGATAAAAAGTTATATTTTCATGATAATATTGAATTTAATTATATTTGTGATAGGTCTAGTAATGAATATTATAATTTAAGATATTGGTATTTATATAATGTTTATGATTTAGAACTTGAAGGATATTTTATTTCAGGAATGCAATTAGAGGTATATAACAATGATGGATTAATGAAGAAGACATCATTTGAAATACATTCTAATATTTATGAGGGATGCGTAACATCAATAGATTATGTTTTTGATGGAGAATTAATATATCATTTTAAAATTGATGATAGTAATTTAGATGATGATTATTATGAATTTGATGGTTTTGATATTTGTGAGTTTTATGGTGAATATGTTATATGTAAGGGATTATATAGATATTATGATGAAAGTGAATTAGAATTTTTAAATCCTTATGCAAGTACATATCAGTTAAGAGGTAGAGATACAGACAATATTTTATTTTTAAAATATGAAATAGATGCTAAAGATAATGAAATTGTAATTGATTATGAGAACCCACTTTCTTTAACAGATATTGTTGATAGTGTTGGAATAAAGAATAAGAATGATGAAAGAATAGGTAATTATGATATTTTAGCAAGCAATTATGATGAAAATGATGTGGAAATTGGGCTATATAATATTAAAATTAGAGGAATAGATACTAATGGTGATATTTATATTAAAACTATTTATGTTGATTCAAAAAGAATTAAAAATCCAATACATATAAGTGATGTTAAAACTATGTATAATGAAATAATTGATGAGAATTATTTGATTTCTAAGGCTGTTATAGATTGTGAATATAGTGAATTAACAATTGAAAGTGAATATTTTAATAATTCTAACATTTGTGATGAATATCAATATTCTATTACTATCAAAACAGTTGAAGGACAATATTTTACATCAGTTGCCAATATTATAGTTTTAGATACTATTCAACCTATTATTACTGGACCTGATACCATTCAAACTGACACTGAGAATGTATTATCATATGATGAAATATTAAGTAGGTATGTAGTAACCGATGAATATGATAATAGTTCATTAAAAGTGGAGCTTAAGGAAACTAATAATGAGGATAGCTATTATATTAATAATTATAATGTTAGTGGAATTTATAAATTTAGAGTATTAGCATATGATAAGTATAATAATTGTGGTGTTAAAGATATTAAATTATATGTTAATAAGGTAAAGCCTATGGAGGTTATAGATAATAATACAACAACTATAACAGTATCACCTACACAAACAACTACAACACCTATTGTTACAACTACAAATCCTGTTACTACAAAACAAGCGGAGACTACAAATGTTATAAGCAGTGTAAGACCAATAATAGCTTCGAATCCTTTTGAAACTACAACAGTTATTAGTAAAAATGAAGAATTTAAATTGTTAACAACTACGAATAATAAACTAACTTTAGAAAGTATTAAGAATTCGCTATTAGATAAGGATCTAATTGTAAATGATCAATATGATTCAGTTATGATAGAAAGTGATTATTTTAATAATTATGACAAGGTAGGTATTTATGATGTTTTGGTTACTATAGATGGTGGGAATTCTTTTAATTTTAATATTGAGGTTAAAGAAAGTGTAGTTGTAGAGGAAGTAAAGGAAAATAAAAAATTAAGTTCAAAAGAAATTATTATGTATAGTGTTATAGGTGGAGTAATAATTATTGTAATTGTAATAGTGATTATTATAAGGAGAAGAAAAAATGATAAAAAGGCTTAGTGTATTTTTATTAGTATTTTTATTTTCCTATATAATCCTAAATAATAATGTAGAGGCAAAGGATAATTGTAGTATTGAATCAATAACTGATAATGCTAATCAAAGGTTTTCAATTTCTTCAGGTAATGAATTTAATTATTTATTTGTATATGAAGAAGATATTTCTGATATTTATGAAAAGTATAATGATGTTATTTCTGATTATTTAATTGATAGTTATTATTTAAGTATAGTATTTCATTTAGGTAATAATATTGATTTAGTTATTAATTGTTATGTTCTTAATAGGTCTATTGAATATATTGATTATTATGTAGATAATATTTTGTTAATTAGAGTGAATAGTAGTGAGGATGTTATTAATAAGTGTGATTTAAGCAATTACAATAATTTATTTTGTTTTAATAATAGTTCCACTAATTATGATATAACATCTAATATTAGTATAGGAAATCAGAGTAAGAATAGTATATATAATGATTTTATTAATTCTATTGGTATTGATTATATTAATGGTATTATTATAAAAAATGAGATATGTGGTGAAGCTTATTATGAAAATACAGAGTTGTCTATGGATGATTTGATAAGATGGAATGTTGATGATAACGCGATAGGTTCTGGTTTAAGCTTTGATGGTGAGGAGTTTATTGATACAAGTAAGGCAGGAAGGTATATTATAAATATATATTCATATAATGATGATGGTATTCTTTATATAAGAAAAAATATTATATGTGTATATAGTACTGATTGCTTGAAAGTAAAAGAAGCTAATATTAGTTATAAGACATTTGTTAATCAAAAAAATTATATTAATAATTATATATATGGACCTGATGATTATTTTGATAAGAAAAAATATATAATTAAAACTGATTATTTTGGGAAATATAATAAAGTTGGAACATATCCTATAGAATTAGAATATTGGTATGACTCAACTTTGATTAAAGCAAGTGGTATTATTAATGTTATCGATAATATTAATCCATATTTTATCGGTGATAATGTAATATATGGTAAGTTATCAGAGACGATAATAGATATTAAAGATATTTTTAAGGATATAAAAGTATTAGATGAAGTTGATGGAGATATAAAGGATAAATTAATAATAGAGGATTTAGATAATTATGGACTCAATTATGATAAGGCTGGTGAATATAATTTTAGGTTAAGTGTTAAGGATAATAGTAATAACGAAATATCAAATACATTTAAATATATTGTTATTGATGATACAGTAAATGATGAAATTGATAATAATATAGAAGTAGATGAACAGATTGATAAGTCAAAAGAAGATGAAAGAATAGATAACGTACCAAGTAGTAATATAGTAGATAATGTAAGTAATAATATAGTAGATAACGAGAGAACTAATATAGTAGATAACGAAAGAAATATCAATAATAGTATAAAAGCTAAGGTTAATGAAAAGTTAACTATTGATGATATAAAAAGAAGGTTATTATTTAATGGCTTCATTAATGATGATTTTAAAGGGGAAATTATTACTGATTATATAGGTAATGAGGATAAGGTTGGAATATATGAGGTAAAGGTTATCGATAATGCAGAAATTAGATATTATAATCTTATTATTGAAAAGAGCGATGACATAAAGGAAGAAAGTAATAATTTACCTTTAATAATATCTTGTTCTATTATTGGAGTGATATTAGTAATTGCAGTAATATCTATAATTATATGGCGTAAGATTAAATTGAATAAATAATACTATTTATGTATAATTTTATATGGGTGATGATATTATGGTAGATAATATATGTGCTATTGCTACACCATATGGTGTGGGTGCAATTTCAGTTATTAGAGCATCAGGTCCATTGGCGATTGAATTAGTTAATAAGGTATTTAAGGGTAAAGATTTGACTAAGGTTAAGTCACATACTATTAATTATGGTCACATAGTAGATAATGGTAATATTGTTGATGAAGTTTTGGCTAATGTTTATATCGCACCTAAGTCTTTTGATGGTGAGAATATGGTTGAAATAAATTGCCATGGTGGAATATATGTTACTAACAAGGTTTTAAAGGTGCTACTTAAGAATGGTTTTAGATTGGCAGAGCGTGGAGAATTTTCAAAAAGAGCATTTTTAAATGGAAAGCTAGATTTAACTGAAGCAGAAGCTATTATGGATATAATATCATCAAATAACGATATAGCTTTGGATTCTTCTTTAAAATCATTAAGAAAGAATACTTATAATTTAGTGAGTAGTTTTAGAGAAAAAATTTTGGATATTATGGCTAAAATCGAGGTAAATATTGATTATCCTGAATATGAGGATAGTGTTGATGTTACTCATGATTATTTAAAGCCTATTGTGGAAGAATTGATAAAAGATATGGAAAAAATCTTAGAAAACTCTAAGATTTCAACTTTGGCAATATCTGGTATTAAAACTGCAATTGTTGGAAAACCTAATGTTGGAAAGAGCAGTTTATTAAATATGTTACTTGATGAGGATAAGGCTATTGTATCTAATATTCCTGGTACGACAAGGGATTTAGTTGAGGGTAGTATTAATATCGGTAATGTTACATTAAAGTTAATTGATACTGCTGGTATAAGAGAAAGTGATGATTTTGTTGAATCAATAGGTATAAAAAGAAGTATTGATGCATTAAATAAATGTGATTTGGTTTTATTAGTTATTGATTCAAGTAATGAATTAGAAGATGAAGATAAGCAATTATTAGAATTAACTAAAAATAAAAATAGAATTATTATTCTTAACAAATCAGATCTTGAGTCTAAGGTTAAAATAGATGATAGTATTTCTATGAGTGCATTAAATAATGAAGGAATAGAAATATTATCAAAAAAGATCATAGAGGTTACAGAAATTAATTCTATTTATGATATGAATGATTATTATTTAAATAATACAAGACAGGTAGAATTAATGCGTAAGGCATATTGCGCATTATTAGATAGTATGACAGCTATTAATAATTTAAGCGACATTTCTTTAATTGAAATTGATATTAAAAGTGCATTTGATTATTTAGGAGAAATAACAGGTGAAGCATCACCTGATGAATTAATAACTGCATTATTTACTAAATTTTGTCTTGGTAAGTAATTAATCAAGATATTTAATTTTAATATTATCTTCATATGTGATTTCACATAAAGCACCTACTCTTATTGGTAATGTAGGATCTCTATGTCCTATAGGACAATCAAGTAAAATTGGTTTATTAAATGATGATAGAATATCGATATATGATTTTTGCATAGTTTCTCCAAATGATTCATCATTAAAATTGTAGCTACGTCCAATGATGAAGCCACTTACATTATTAAACCAGCCTGCGTTTTTTAATTGAATTAGTGCACGCCTTAAAGAGATTGAATTTAAATCACAGGCTTCCATAAAGAAGATAATTCCATCAGATTTGTGCTTGTTAATATAATTAACTGTATTGTCAAATTTGGTGCCACAAAGATTTTGAAGACAATCGATACAACCACCTATTATTCTTCCTTTCATAGGAGAATAATTATATGGAATTATATTAGTTTTTCTATCGAATTTATAAGGATGAACTGGTGATTCATCTAAGTCTTCATATTGCCACATAGAGTAACCTTTAAATTCCTTTTTTCCTTTTAGCATATCTAGAGCGTCGAGCGAATCATATTCTAAAAGTGATAATGATGGTGCGTTTACTCCATAAATTGTTTCTATATCACATATTATAGTGATAGTATATGTAAGATTTGTATTATCTGAAAATCCCATGAACCATTTGGGATTTTCTTTTATTATGTCAAAGTTAATATATTCTAATATTTCGCACATTAATTCTCCGCCACCAACACTAATAATCGCATTAGCTTTGGATAAAAATGCATCGTGAATTTCTTTTGCACGTTCAATTGGAGTATTACTAGACACTATGCCTTTACCTAAAAATATGTTTTTTCCTTCTTTAATTTTGAAGCCTTCCTTTTTTAGGTTTTTAATTGCAAATTTTAATCGCTCTTTATATGGAGATATTGTACAACCAAATGATGGTGCGACTAAATATAGAATTGATTTTTCTTTTATAAATTCTGGTCTCATATTAATCACGTATAATCAATTTAGATAGGTTTGATATCTTATTGATTACTTTTCCTTTCTATCTAACTTAATAGTTAATCACCTAAGTTTATTTTATCATTTTATTTTTTGTTATTATATAAATATTTCATTTTTGATTCTAATTATGATATAATTCTTTGTGATTGGACGTGATTATATGGCACTAGAAGATTTCTTGAAAAAGAAGTTACTTAGAATTAAAGACGAGAAGGTTGTACAAAACCCAGGTGTTATTGGACATTATGATTCTAAGCCATTTCATAATTTTAAATATGCCCTTATTTATGCCAATGAGGTTAACATAGTAGAAACACCAGAAGTAGAGATTTATTCAAGAGTATTTAAAGATAAGGCTACATTTGTTAATGTATTAATTAACGATGAGAAAAATATTAATGATTTAAGTCAATATAAATATGAAAACATTAAGCCTATGTTAGTAGAAAAAGGTATCAAGGTTACTGAAAAAAGTGTGGTAGTTATTTGTTTTGAGCATTATAATCAAAAGACTGTTGATTTGGCAAGAGGCTTTTGTGAATCAAATAAAAAGCAATTTGAACAGGCACTAATATATAATCCAAGATTAGTACAAATGGATTTTTATAGACCTGTTCCAAAGTTTTATTCAAAGATGTATGAGTATTTATGCGAAGATTTGTATTTTGACTTTGCATTTATAGATAATATTGAAAGAGACGAGAGAAAATGATAAATATTAAAGCGAGAACACTTTGGATTATTTCATTATTAGAATTATTAGTTGGAGTTGGATTAATACTTGCCTGTATTTATACTGATAATGGTATAAATAAGGTAATGATTATTTTAATGACAATAGATTTCTTATTATTGGCTTTAACTATTCAATTTGCAAGCTATAAAAGCTTTAAATATAAGTCAAAGAAGAAGGTTTATGTTACTAAAGAATATATTAATGACAATGATTTATCAGAAAAGCTTGATGAATTAAAGTTTGAATTAAGAGAAAGAAACTATGGTAAAAGTTATTTAAAAATAGAAAAAAGAAGTGCTTTTAAGGTAGTTTTAGTTACTGATCCTGTTGGTTATTTTAATCATGATGAGGATGATGAAAATACTGAACCTAATAAAAAATTAGATAATTGTTTAACCTTTACTGCTATAGAAGTATTTATTAATAGTAATGATGAACTTAGAGAAAAATTGTCTGATTTTACTATCCAAGTAGAAAAGGTATATTATACTGCATTAGAGAAAATAGATGATAATAGATATTTATGTCATAATTATGAAGAACCTAATGAGAAGCATAAGGATGATGTAAATCATTTGTATGAGATGCTTGGATTTAAAGAGGTTGTAGATGAAACTACAGGAAATAATGAGTTATAATACATTTGTAGTAGTAGGAGATACTATTAAAGATGGAAAGTATGCTAAAGAAATTAAAGAAAAGTTAATTTCTAAAGGATATAATGTTTTTTGTGTACATAAAGAATTAAAATCTATTAATGATATAGAAGAAGAAATAGATATTATAGATTTATGTATTAATCCTGTTTTGGGATTAAATTATTTGAAAGAATGTAATAAGATTTTTAAATGTGTATTAATTCAGCCAGGTGCAGAATCAGAAGAATTAATAAATTATCTTAAGGATAATGATATTGATTATTTAGAGGGGTGTGCTTTGGTTGGCTTAAGCTTATATAAACGATAAAAAAGCATTTGCTTAATGGGCAAATGCTTTAATTATTTTGTAAGAATATTTTTTTGATATTTGAATAGTCTCCAAATATGACTATTTCATCATGTAATTCTACTTTACTATCTTTAGTTACCTTTAATGGTAATTCGTTTCTTTTTATCATTAAGATATTTAGGTTATATTTTGTTTTAATTGGAGATTCAAATAATGTTTTATTATTTAGAATTTCAGGTATAACATTTACTTCGATTTCTGCCATTGCATCAGAACCATAATTATCAATTAATGTTAATATATTTTCTTTCTTTTCTGAAATAATATCTTCTTCGTAAGTTGTATCTGTTTTATAAGTAAATAAATCTTTAATTGTTTGTTTATTTCCGAATACTATGATTTTATCATTTTTTTGAATAACTGTATTTCTACTGATTGTTATGGTTCTATTTCCACGTTTTAGCATTAATAGATTTATATCATATTTGTTTTTTAAATCTGATTCAGCTAATGTTTTATTATTTATTACTTCAGGAACATTATTTAAATATATTTCGATAATGGCATCTGAATCATAAGAGTCTAGTATTGTTAAGACATTATCATTTTTTGAATGATAAACTACTTTTCTTAAGAATTTTTCTGTTATTTTTTCTAATGCATGTGCAATTACTGGGATTTTAAATAATATAATTAAGGCAATAGCAGAAACAAGAATAATTGATATCCATTTTATTTGGTCAACGCTTATACCACTTTTACTAATATTACTAATTAAATTAATGATAATAGAAATAATAAGTACATTAAAGATAGTTCCTGTAATCATACATATTATTGCTAAATGACGTCTACGTTTATTTAGTGTGATTATTTCTGCCTCACTTGTTGTAAAACCGGCGCATGTAACTAATGATATTACTTGAAATTTTGCTTTTTCTTTTGTTAAACCAGTTATTCTAAATAAAATAGTGAATAATTCTATTATGTATATATATATTACTATTGCAATTGATATTGCTAAAATTGAACTTACTAAATCCATATTATCTTACCATCTTTCTACCACTATATTTTATCATTAATTAATATGTTTTTGTATATGTTATTGAATTTTAGATAGAATTTATTTTGTTGTTATAATAATAAAATTATTGTATAATTAATTTATAGGTTACGATTTTTAATAAAGGAGTGGTTTTGATGTCTGTAAGAGAAAAGATAAATCCCGAATTTCTATATTATTATGATCAGGGAAAATGCTTAAATGCATATGAGGTATTTGGTGCACATTTAGTTAAGGATAAAGATTTTAAGAATGTTGGCTGTGAATTTGCAGTATACGCACCAAATGCTAAAAGAATACAGCTTGTTGGTGAATGGAATGGATTTTGCGAGAATCAACAAGAATTGTATTGTGTTGATTCAAAAGGCGTTTGGTATGCATATTTAGATGGTGATTATGAGTGGCAAAGATATAAATATTTAATTGAAACTCATGATGGACAAAAATTTTATAAGGCAGATCCTTATGCATTTTATTCACAGGTTAGACCAAGCCAAGATTCTAAGGTTTATGATATTAATGGATATGAATGGCATGATGAATTTTGGATGTATACTCATGAAAAAACATATGATAAGCCATTATTGATATATGAAATGCATATGGGCTCTTGGAAGAGAAAACCAGATGGAAGCTTTAATATGTTTAACGAGGTTGCCCCTATGTTAATTCAATATTTGAAGGATTTTGGATATACACATGTTGAGGTAATGCCTGTTTATGAACATCCACTTGACATGAGCTGGGGATATCAAGGAACAGGATATTATGCAATTACTCCTAGATATGGTGTTCCAAAGGATTTTATGTGGTTTGTTGATCAACTACATCAAAATGGTATTGGTGTAATTATGGACTGGGTACCAGGACACACATGTAAGGATGCTCATGGATTATACAAATTTGATGGTACATTCTTATATGAATATCAAAAAGATGAAGATAGAGAAAACGAGTGGGGTACAGTAAATCTAGATTTAGGTAAAGGTATTACAAAGTCATTCTTTATTTCTAATGCTTTATTTTATATGAATTATTTCCATATTGATGGATTTAGAGTTGACGCAGTTGGTAATTTGATTTATTGGATGGGTAATGTCAATAGAGGTGTTAATGAAGGAGCTTGCCAATTCCTAAGAGATTTATCATATCAAATCTTTAATAGAGACGATAGGGTGTTATTGATGGCAGAGGATTCAACTGCTTACGCAAATGTAACTAAGCCTGCAGGTATTGGTGGATTAGGCTTTAGTTATAAGTGGGATATGGGTTGGATGAATGATACATTAAAATATTTCAAATTAGATCCTGTATATCGTAAGTATCACCATCATCAGTTAACATTCTCAATGGCTTATTATTATAATGAACAATTCTGTTTACCATTAAGTCATGATGAGATTGTTCATATGAAGGGATCATTATTAAATAAGATGCCTGGTGATGAATGGCAAAAATTTGCAAATTATAGATTGTTAATTGGTTATATGATTTCTCACCCAGGAAAGAAATTATTGTTTATGGGTAATGAGCTTGCCTCATATGATGAGTGGCATTATGAAAAAGAATTGCCTTGGAATATATTAACATTGCCTAATCATGATGCGTCATGTAGATTTGTTAAGGAATTAACAACTTTATATAAAAATGAACCAGCCTTCTGGCAAAAGGATTTTGATCCTATGGGTTTTGAATGGATTATGGCAGATAATGCTGATCAATCATTATATATATTTGCAAGATATGCAAATGACTGGCATGATCATTTAATTATTGTTATGAATTGTACACCAAATACATATGACAACTATCGTATTGGTGTTAAGGATGCTGATTATTATGAGGAAATCTTTAACACAGATAAAGATATCTATGGAGGTTCTAATAGAATTAATCCATTCTGGTTAAAGGTTGAGGATTATTGGCAAGATAATAGACCTAAGTCAATATTAATGACTATTCCACCTTTGGGTATTTCAATATTAAAGGCTAAATATATTGAAGAAGAACCTAAAGAAGAAAAGAAGGAAGAAGTTAAGAAAACTACAAAAAAGACTACTGCAAAAAAGGCAGATGGTCCAAAGACTTCAAAAAAGAAAACAACTAAAAAAGAAACAAAATAATAATTTATGCTGGTGATTTTAAAATCACCGGCTTTTTAATTAATAAATTATGATATAATACTTAACTGGATAAAGGAGATATTATTATGTCATATACTCATAAGATTCAATATTATGAAACAGATAAAATGGGAGTAACACACCATTCTAACTATATTCGCTTTATGGAAGAAGCTAGACTTTATTTTATGGCTTCAAATGGTTTTGATTATTCTAAAATAGAAGAAATAGGAATCATTTCACCAGTAATTGGTGTTGAATGCGAATACAAAAACACATCAACATATCCTGATATATTAAATATTGACGCACAGGTTATTGAATATAATGGCTTTAAATTAAAAATACAATATGTTATGACTAATCAGGATGGAAAATTAGTAGCTATCGGAACATCTAAGCATTGTTTTTTAAGCAAGGATGGTAAAATATTGAGTTTGAAAAAAGCTATGCCAGATTTAGATAATAAACTTAAAGAATTATGTGTTAAAAATTAAGTTATATGATATAATTAGAGAGTATTAAAGGAGTAGTAAAATGGAAGAGATTCAAAACAAAGTAGTTAAAGTAGTAGTTGATAATAACTCATTAGCAGTAACAAAGGGTTATGGTTATACTAATAAGGATGGTAAGCAAAGATATTCTTATAATGATGTTTATTACCAGGATGGTGAAAGAATTTGTAGAAAGCATTCTAATGATGCGGGTGATTTTTATTATAATGTTCAATTAGTTGATGTTGTAGTTGAAACATTCCCTATGAAAGATGGTTCTATGGGTTCTAAAACATATCCACTTAGTGAGGTGCCATATCTTGCAGAAAGCAGTGATACTGCAAGTGAAGAAGTTTTAGAAAATTACTTAAAATTTAAATTACATAGATAATAATAAGCAGGAATTTCCTGCTTTTTTAACAAAATTAAGGAGGTTATAATATGGCATGTACTACAATATTAGTTGGTAAACGTGCAACTAATGATGGATCTACTATGATTGCTAGAAATGATGATGGTGGATTAACGACAAAAAAGATTATTGTGGTTGAACCAAAGAATCAACCAAAAAAATATAAGAGTGTTATAGGTAAATTAGAAATTGAATTACCTGATAATCCTCTTAGATATACTGCAATACCTAATGTTAAATTAGATAAGGGTATTTGGGCCGCAGCTGGTATAAATTCAGCTAATGTAGGTATGACAGCGACTGAAACAATTACTTCTAATCCAAGGGTTATGGGAGCAGATCCTTATGTAAAATATGTTAAGGCTAAGAATAAAAATGAAAAGGATATTCCTGGTGGAATAGGCGAAGAGGATTTAGTAACAATTGTATTACCTTATATACATACTGCTAAAGAGGGCGTTATTAGATTGGGTAGTCTTCTTGAAAAATATGGTACATATGAATCTAATGGAATTGCATTTAATGATGAAAATGAAATATGGTGGTTAGAATCAATTGGTGGACATCATTGGATTGCTAGAAGAGTAATGGATGATGAGTACGTAATTATGCCTAATCAATTCGGATTAGATAGATTTGATTTTAATGATGCTTATGGTAAGCAAGAATATAATATGTGCTCTAAGGATTTAAAAGAATTTATGGAAAAAAACCATTTAGATTTAAATGTTGATGGTAATTTTAATCCACGTTTAGCTTTTGGTAGTAGGACTGATTCAGATCATGTGTATAATACACCTAGAGCTTGGTTTATGGGTAGATACTTTAATCCAACTACATATAAATGGGATGGAGATAATGCTGACTTTAATCCTGAATCAGATAATATCCCATGGGCAATGAAGCCTGAGGCTAAGATTACTATTGAAGATGTAAAATACATTTTATCTTCATATTATCAAGGAACACCATATAATCCATATACAAAAGCTGATAATCCTTTAAAGGGTATTTATAGGCCTATTGGTATTAGTCGTACTGATGATATGGCAATATGTCAAATTAGAAATAATGTATGTGATGAAATAAAAGGTATAGAATGGATTTGTTTTGCATCAAATGCTTTTAATACTGTATTACCTATTTACACTAATGTATCAAAATTGCCTAATTATTTAAGCAAGGTAGGAGAAAAGCCATCTACAGATAATTTACATTGGTCATCAAGAATTATTGGAGCTTTAGCAGATTCACATTATGGTGAATCAATTATGCATATCGAAAGATATCAGAATAAAGTAATGAATGATGGTAGAAATATCATTAATGAGTATGATGAGAAATTTACTAAAAATAAGGATTTAAAACTTTTAGAGGAAGCTAACATAAAGCTTTCTAATATGCTTGAAGAAGCAACTATTGATACATTAGATAAAGTATTATTAGAAGCTTTGAAAAAAATGAAGAATGCTTATTCTAGATCTGATAACTAAAATAAAACCATTTTAAAGAGGAACCGTTATGGTTCCTTTTTGTGTTATTTTTTCCTTTATTTAATTTTTAATGAGACTATAATACAGGTGATTTCGAGGTGATAAAATGACTAAAGAAGAACGTCAAATGAAAAAAAGAGAAGCTATATTAAATGGTAATATGCTTAGAACTATTTTAGTTATTTCATTACCTATTGTTTTTTATAATATTTGTAATTATTTATATGGAATATATGATATGATGATTGTTCAGGTTGCTCATATAGGTGAGGCAGCTGATGTTGTTGTATTAGATCAAATAAAAAACATGATTCAAACACTTGGAGGTGCTATAGCAACAGGTGGAGGTATTTTAATTGCCAAGAGGATTGGTGAAAAGAATATAGATGGTGCAAAAAAAGCATCTAATACATTATTTACTATGGCTTTAATTATAGCTTCAGTCACTTTGTTATTTATTCCATTTGCAGTTCCATTTTTAAAATTACTACAAACTGATCAATCAACTATTGATAATGCTCTTGGTTATTTTAATGTTCAAATGGGTAATTTATTCATAATGACATTAAATGTTGCGTTCATAGCGATTGAAAAATCTAAGGGTAATACATTTAGAATATTTATATTAAATTTAGGTGTTATTGCTATAAAGATAGGCTTAACTACATTATTTGCTTTTGGACCATTTGAGGGTGTAACAATTACATGGCTTGCTTTGGCTACTATGGTTGCTCAAGGATTCATGATGATTTTTATGATAATTTTATCTATATTACCATCAAATATATTAAGAATTACACCAAAATCATTGAATTTAAATAAGGAAAATGTATTGATTATTGTTAAGCTATCATTACCAGTTTTTATAGGAAGATTCCTATTTCATTTTGGAAAAGTATATTTGAATTCTATTGCTACAGCAACTTATGGTAAGATGGTTGTTGGTGCTTTAGGTATTTCTAATACTATGGCTGGGCTTCCTACTAATATTATTAATTCCTTTGAAGATGGTGGATCAACCATTGTAAGTCAAAATTATGGCAATGGTAATGGAAAAAGAATAATGAATTTTTATATTGTTAATATGATTTTGGTAGCATCAATATCTTTAATATCTGTGATCATATTATTCATTTTAAAGGAAAATGTTGCCGGATTCTTTGCTGGTAGCGATGAGGAATATAAAACAATTATTGTAACTATATTTAAGTGGGAATGCTTGGATGTATTCTTCACTGGATTATCTGGTGCTTCAAATGCCATATTCTATGGTTTTGGTAAGACTAGAATTACTAGTGTTATGTCTATGGTTAATTTGTTTGGATTTAGATTACCAACATTAATGATATTAATGTATGGTGTGAAGATGAATTATGAGGCGTGTGGTATTGCGATGTTTGTTTCAAATACATTGGCAGGCATTATTACATTTAGCTTGTGCTTGTTATTTATGATAAGAATAAAGAAAAATCAAAAATATGAGACATTATTTGTCAAAAGAGATATTGGAAGTGTGGTAGCGGGTTAATCCCGCTTTTCTTTTAATTTGAAATAATGTACAATTGTTTTGGGTGATATTATGAAGGAGTATTGGAAAGGCGGAAATATGCTAAATCCATTACCAGCAGTTATGGTAAGCTGTAAGGGTAATGATGGTAAATTAAATATTATTACTGTTGCGTGGTGTGGTAATTTGTGTACAAATCCACCAATTTTATATATTTCAGTTAGGCCTGAAAGATATTCTTACAACATCATTAAAGAAAGTGGAAATTTTGTGGTTAATTTAGTGAATAAAGAATTAACCTATGCGTGTGATTATTGTGGTGTTAAAAGTGGTAAAGATGTTGATAAGTTTAAGGAATTAAAATTAACACCAATTGAATCTAAGTATGTTAGTGCACCTTCTATTTTGGAATCTCCTGTCAATCTTGAATGTAGGGTAAAAGAAATTGTTCCTTTGGGATCGCATCATATGATAATCGCTGATATATTAGGGGTTACAGTAGATAGTAAATATATGGATGAAAAAGGTAGATTTAAATTTGAGGATTCTAATCCAATTGCATATAGTCATGGAGAATATTATACATTAGGTGAATATGTTGGAAAATTTGGATACAGTGTTAAGAAGAAGTAGTTTAATAATATAATATTTGCATTTTTATTAAAATTAAGATACTATATTAGTAGTATTAGACGTTTTTTAGGTGGTGAATATATGCTATTCGAAGAATTTTTTGATGATAAATATGATAAAACTGATGAATTAACTAAGGTTTACAATAGAGAAGTCATTTTTTCATATATGGAATTATTAGTAAGTAAGAATATCCCCTTTTGTTTATGTATATTAGATGTTGATAATTTTAAATATGTAAATGATGGACATGGTCATAAGGTTGGCGATAGAGCATTGTATGAAATATCACGAAGAATGGAAAAGATCATTGGCGATATCGGTGTTGTTGGACGTTATGGTGGAGACGAGTTCTTGGTTGTTGTCCCAAAAATTGTAGAATATGATGATGTTTGGAGTGTTTGGCACGAGTTAATTGAATGTCCAAGAAAACTTAAAAGTAAGGATTTAAATGATTTAAATATGACTGTCACTATGGGTTCTTCAAGATTCCCTAAAGACTCTACTAATATTGACGGATTATTTGAACTTGCAGACAAGGCTTTATATAGAGGTAAGATGAAGGGTAGAAATTGCTTTATCATATATTTAGCTGAAAAGCATGCTAATATCAATTTAAAGACCGAAAGAGATAAGGTAATGTCTTCAACATATATTTATGCCACTATTTATAAGAAGGCAACACAAGGAGATATTAGGCAAGGAATAATTGATTCTATGAATTCACTTGGTAGTTTCTTTATGATTGATCATTTATGCATAAGTACAAATAAAGAGTTATTATTTGAATATTTCCATCCTATATGTAAAAAGAAGGATTTCAGAACAATACCATCAGAGTTGATGTATAAGCATATTAATAATCATACTGGTATTTTTTATAGAAATTCAATTGATGAATATTTTAATAAGGAATTAGCATATGAATTAAGAAGCCAGGGAATATATTCTTCATTTTGGGTAGAAATAAAAGCTCATGATAAGAGCTTTGGATTCGTTAGAGCGGATATTACAGAAAATCCAAGTGGTAGAATTTGGCAAAACTTAGATATGGATGTTTTATTGAATTTTGCTAATACATTAGCATTGGAATTATATTATCAAAACATCAATTTAGATGATTTAAAGTAATTAAAAGACTGTTAGAGAAAAATCTAACAGTTTTTTTAATCGTTTAAGTGAAAAAAATATAAAAAAATCGTTATTTTTTTTAATAATATTTTAAAAACGTTTGCATAAATTGTGTTTTATTATGATATAATAAAAAATGAGCAAATATTTGAAGGAGAAAATTATGAACAATAAAAAATTATGTGAATTCGATAGTGAAGTATTTAATTCTATTGAAGCAGAATTAAAAAGGCAAAGAACTCATATCGAATTAATTGCTTCTGAAAACTTTGTATCTAAGGCAGTGCTTGAGGCACAAGGATCTTGTTTAACTAACAAGTATGCTGAAGGATATAGCGGAAAAAGATATTATGGCGGATGTGAAAATGTTGATGTTGTTGAAACATTAGCTATTGAAAGAGCTTGCCAATTATTTGGAGCTAATTTTGCTAATGTACAACCACACTCTGGTGCATCAGCTAATTTAGCAGCTTATAATGCTATATTAATGCCTGGCGATAAGATTTTAGGTATGTCACTTGATGCTGGTGGACATTTGACTCATGGCTATTCAGTTAACTTTTCTGGAAAGATGTATAAGGCAGTTAACTATGGCTTAAAGGATAATGGTTATATTGATTATGAAGCAGTAGAAAGAATTGCTTTAGAAGAATTACCTAACGTTATTGTTGCAGGAGCATCTGCATATCCAAGAATTATTGATTTCAAAAAATTTAGAGAAATAGCTGATAAGGTTAGTGCTAAGGCAGAACGTAAATGCTACTTTATGGTTGATATGGCTCACATTGCTGGTCTAGTAGCAGCAGGTTGTCATCCAAATCCAATTGAGTATGCTGATATTGTTACAACGACTACTCATAAAACATTAAGAGGACCTCGTGGTGGTATGATTTTAACTAATGATGAAGCATTAGCTAAGAAAATTAATTCAAGTGTGTTCCCTGGATGTCAAGGTGGACCTTTAATGCACGTAGTTGCTGCAAAGGCAGTAGCTTTTAAAGAAGCTTTACAACCTGAATTTAAAGAATATGCTAAACAAGTTGTTAAAAACTGTGCAGCACTTGCTGATGAATTAGGAAAACTAGGTTATAAGCTTGTATCTGGTGGTACAGATAATCATTTAATTTTAGTTGATATTTTTGGCAGCGTTGGTGTAACAGGTAAGAAGGCAGAGAATATTTTACATTCAGTAAATATTACAGCAAACAAGAATGCCATTCCTAACGACACACAAAAACCAACAATTACATCTGGTTTGAGACTTGGTGCAGCTGCAGTAACAACTCGTGGCTTTAATGAAAATGAAATGAGAATGGTAGCTAATTTCATTGATAGAGCATTAAAGAATAAAGATAATGAAGAAGAATTAGCTAAGATTAGAGAAGAAGTAATTAGCTTAATGGAAAAACATCCATATTTAGAAGATTAATTAATGATTTACACAATGGGGTGTAATCTATGAAAAGAATATATGTTCTTTCTAATGATCAATCTTTTATAAGAAATATTGATAGATGTTTAGATAAAATAAAATATAACGTTAAAATTTTGGATATTTCGTCTAAAGATGTTTATGGATATATTTGTGCTCATCCGGTTGATTTTATTATTGTACATAGTAGTTATATAGGCAATTATTATAATTTGTTTGATATGCTATTAAATGCAAAACGATGCGGAATCATCTATATTAGTAGAAATTTAGAATATGGAAGTTTGTTTAATGCGACTAATAATCCAAGGTTTTATATGATAGAGCCTGGTAAGGAAGAAGTATTAAATGATATTATTACAATAATGGCGAGAAGCATTAATATCATTGATAAGGTAACAGATGAACTTAACAAGTATAAAGATAAGTTAGAAGAAAGCAAATTTGTTACTAAAGCTAAATTATATCTAATGAATAAAAAGAATATGAGTGAAGAAGAGACTTATAAATATATTTTGAAATATGCAATGGATGAAAGAATTTCTAAGTTAGAGGTATCAAAGATTATATTAAGGGGTGATTTAATTTGATAGCTAAAACTAGGCAGATAGCTAATATTAGACGTCTGACTAACAGTTTGCCAACAGTTAGATACGTTAATCCTGAATATGTCTATATAGCAATTACCAATGCAAGATGTGGACAGGGTGAATGTTATGTTAAAGTTGGTGACAAGGTTAAAATGGGTCAAGTAATTGGCTTAAGAAAGGGTCCGTTTTTTGAGCAACCTTTCCATTCTACTGTATCTGGCGAAGTAGTAGGATTTGTAAAGAAATTTCATAGAAGCGGTAAATTAACTGAATTTGTTCAGATAAAAAATGACATGCAAGACACAGAAGATGAATCTATTAAAGAAAGAACCGATGAAGAAATTGCAAAATTAACTAGAGAAGATTTTGTTGAAATTACTAAAAATTGTTCATTGGTTGGTTTAGGTGGTTCATCATTCCCAACATATATTAAATTTCAAACAACTGATCCTATTGATACGATTTGTATCAATGGTGTTGAATGTGAACCATATCTTTCTGCAGACCATAGAATGATAATGGAGCATCCAAGAAGAGTAATTCAAGGCTCTTTATACGCTTTACAAGCATTTAAAGCAAAAAGAGTAGTAATTTGTATTAAGAAAAAGTATCAAGACTTATATGATACTTTAACAGCGGAATTGACACAATTCCCTGGAGCTCCTGTTGAAATCCATAGAGTTGGTAACTATTATCCTCAAGGATGGGAAATTGAAATGATAAAGACTGGTTTAGGAATTAAGGTTCCTGCCGGAGTATTACCTGCAAAGCTTGGAGTAATGGTATTCAACGTATCAACAGTAGCTGGTTTGTGGAGAGCCATCAAGAGAAATCAACCTGTTATGAAAAGAAATTTCACATTAACAGGCGATGGCATTAAAACACCAACAAACTTCCGTTTAAGAATAGGTACTTCATTAACAGAAGTAATTGCCCAATGTGGTGGATATATTAATGAAGATAAGAATAAAGTATTAATCTTAGGTGGACCTATGATGGGTGCTAACCTAGTTCGTGATGATGCAGTTATTACTAAGACTTGTACATCATGTATTATTCTTGATGAAAAGCCTGAGGTTGAAGAACCATGTGTTAGATGTGGATCTTGTGTATATTCTTGTCCTGCTGGATTACAGCCTGTTCAAATTATGCAAGCTGTAAAGAATAATGATAAAGATTCTATTAAAAATAAGCTTAATATAAAATCTTGTATTTTATGTGGTATGTGTTCATATACTTGCACATCAAAGATTCATTTAACTGAGTATTGCCGTAAGGCAAAGAAACTTGCGATGTAGGGAGGAGAATAGTATGAAGTTAGTTCCACAATCATCTCCATATATTCGTAAGAATGTTTCAGTAGCAAGAATGATGACAGATGTTATTATAGCTTTAATGCCTGTCACAGTATTTGCGATGATTCAGAATGGATGGAATGGTATTTATGTATTTTTAATAAGTATAGCTGCAATGATAGGCTTTGAGCTACTTATTCATATGTTCATTCATTGGCCAAAAGGAATGAAGGTAAAGGAATTATTCTCTAAGGAAGGATTCCAAAAAGTAAAATCAACATATACAATTAATAATATTTTAGCACCACTTATTTCTGCATTAATTTTTGCATTAATTATGCCTGCTGGTTGTAGCCCATATGTTGTATTAACAGGTGCTGCATTTGGTATCATTATTGGTAAGATGGTATTTGGTGGGTTAGGTAGTAATATATTTAATCCAGCCGCATCAGGAAGAATTTTCGCAACTATTTGTTTTGGTACTAAAATAGGTGAGGCAAATATTTTATCAGGCGGTGCCGTAATAGCAGGTGCTACACCTTTAGCATCAGTTAAAGGTAATCTTGGTAATATGAGCTACTCATTACTTGACTTATTCTTAGGTAATGTTCCTGGTGCAATGGGTGAAGTAAGTGCTTTATTAATATTAGTAGGTGCTTTATATTTATTTGTAAGAAGAAGTGCTGATTTAAGATCATTCTTAAGTTATTTATTATCATTTGCTGTAGTAATGCTAATAGCTGCAGTAAGTTTCTTAAAGATTGATTCAAATATAAATGTATTTGAAGTTTGGATGTATCAAATTTTATCAGGTGGTATGTTATTTGCTGCTGTATTTATGGTTACAGATCCAGTAACATCACCTACATCTAAATTTGGTAGAATTTTATTTGGTACAATTGCAGGTACAATTACAGCATTAATTAGAGTTGTTGGTGCATATCCAGAAGGTGCAGCATTCTCAATTTTAATTGCAAATATGTTAGTTCCTACAATTGATCACTTTATGCGTGGAAAACCAAATACATATACTTGGAAGCAATGCTTAGTAGTTGGCTGCTATATGGTAGTTATCTGCTGTATAGTATCAGCTTCAGTGATGGGAGGTTGGTTCTAATGAAGGGATATTTTAAAATTTCTGCTATATTAGGAGCAATTGCCCTTGTTTGTGCAGCAATTCTTGCAGCACTTAATATGTTAACTTCACCTGTTATTGCTAAAAATGACGAAAAGAAGGAAACAGAAACTATTCAAGCTATTTATTCAAATTATGATAGTGAAAAATCAAAAGTTGAATCTTTAGATAGTGTTAATAGTGCAATCACTAAAAAGATTACTGCAAAAGATTCATCTGATAAGGTATTAGGAACTTTATATACTGTAACAGGTAAGAATGCTTATGGTGCTATCACATTAATGGTTGCTATATCAGCTAATAATACAGTATATCAGGTTGAGTTCTTAGAAAACGGACAATCTTTTGCATCTACAGTTAATTCACATGTAAAAGCAAATTATCATTCTAGTAAGGAAGAGGTATATGAATTAAATCCTTATTCAGATGGTGTTACTGCTGAAGTTGGTGATTTATCAGAAAAAGATGTTGAAAATATTAATGTTAAATGTGGTGCCACTTATGGTGCGACATTAGTTAAGGAATTAGTTAATATTGCCTTAGCTGATGCGAAAGGAGGCAAATAATTATGGAAAAGAAAATTTCTAGTAAAGCTGCCTTTTTAGCTGGTATTATCAAAGAAAATCCAGTATTTGTCGCATTGCTTGGTTGCTGTCCTACACTTGCTACAACAAAGAGTGTTGAGGCTGCCTTAGGTATGGGATTACTTGTAATATTAGTATTAATTGGTTCAAATGTTTTAATTTCATTATTAAGAAATATTATTCCTGCTGAAGTAAAGATTCCATGTTACATTGTTATTATTGCTACATTTGTTACTATTATTAAAATGTTAACTCAGGCTTATATTCCTGCACTTTATGATTCTTTAGGTGTATTCATATCTCTAATCGTTGTTAACTGTATAATTTTAGGTAGAGCTGAATCATTTGCTTCTAAGAACGGTCCTAAGGCATCTTTCTTTGATGCAGTTGGTACTGGTATAGGATTTACAATGGCATTATGTATTATTGCATTTATTAGAGAGTTAATTGGTACAGGAGCATTAACATTTGGTTATTATTTCCCATTACCAACTCCATTAAAGTGGCAAATATTCCCTGAATCAATTGCAATAAGCTTATTCGTTCAATCTGCTGGTGGTTTCTTAGTTCTAGGTTGTGTTTTAGCATTTATCGCATGGAGACATAATGTTAGCGAAGATAAGAAAATTGCTTTAGAAAAGGCAAGAATTGAAGAATTAAAAGCAAAGAAAGCCGCTGAGGTTGCTGCTAAGAAGGCAGCTGAAGAAGCAGCTAAGAAAGCTGAAGAAGAAAAGAAAGCTCAAGAGGCAAAAGCTGAAGAGCCAAAAGATTTAGAAAGTGGCGAAAATAAACCACAAGAAAAACCTGTTGAGGTTAAGGAAGAAACAAAAGCTGATGAAAAGCCTCAACAATTAGAACCTGCTAAGGAGGTGGCATAGTATGAATTGGATAATCGCATTTTTATTAGGTATCATTAATGCTATGCTTATCAACAATGTTACCTTATCAAGATTCTATGGTATTTGTCCATTCTTAGGTGTATCTAAGAAAACATCTAGTGCCTTAGGTATGGGCTTGGCAGTTACATTTGTAATAGTGTTAGCTAGTGCAATTTGTTGGCCTATTTATGAATTATTGAAGCTTGCTGGTATTCCATTTATGGATACAATAACTTATATTTTAGTTATAGCATCTTTAGTTCAATTAATTGAAATGATTATTAAGAAGTATTCACCATCATTATATAAAGCATTAGGTGTTTACTTACCATTAATTACTACAAACTGTGCTGTATTAGGTGTTGCTCAAGGTAATACTGATCAAGCATTAAACTTTGGTGATTCAATGGCAAATGCTATTGGTACTGGTGTTGGTTTCGCTGTAGTAATATTTGTATTCTCTGCTATTAGATATCGTCTTGATGCATCAAATACTCCTAAAGCATTTAAGGGTATACCTATTGCTTTAGTAACTGCTGCGTTAATGGCTATGGCATTCCTAGGATTTAATGGAATGATTAAGTAATTATGACTACTACTGGTTATCTAATTATTAGTATTGCATTAATTGTATTCTTTATAGTCTTATTCTTTGTAACATTTGTTATTAATAGAAAAACGCCAGTTCCAAAAGGGTGTGAGCACTTAAAGATTACAGAAGAAAATTGCAGTATGTGTAGTAATACTTCATGTAGTATAAAAGAAAGATTCGATATTGAAAAATTAAAAGAAGATATAGAAAAAGATATAGAGGAGGAAAATTAATATGGAAATATTATGGGCCGTATTAATATTAGCAGCCTTAGGTTTAATCTTTGGATTTGGCTTAGCAATAGCTGCTAAAATATTCCATGTTGATATTGATACTAGAATTGAAGATATAGCTAAAATGTTACCAAATGCTAACTGTGGTGCTTGTGGATTCCCTGGTTGTGCTGGATTCACAGAGGCTATTGTTGAAGGTAAGGCAGAAAGTCTAAGTCAATGTAAGCCAGGTGCTAAATCAGGTAAGCCTGAAGAAATTAGAAAGTACTTAGATGAGCACCCAAATCCAGATGGAAGTATCAATCCAATAAAGAAATAGTTAAGATAAATACCCCTAAAGTTGTACTAGTGAAGTCTAGAGGAACTAAGGGGTATTTTATTATGGGTTTATGTTTATTTGAATGATTTATTATGATATAATTAGGGAAAGATTCGTTTGATAATTGAAAAGAGGTAATAAAATGACCAGAACAAAGAGTTTATGGAATTTTATTAGAGATTTATTTGGATTTAGAAAAAATTCTAAATATATAAAATCATATTTAAATGATGCAAATATTAAAAGTAGTATTTATATGTCATTTATTGTTATTATTCTAGAAATATGGATGATAATAAGAAATTTGAATAAATATGTTGTACCATCATGGGATAGTGGGACTACTTCAAATTTTGATTTATTATTTGCATATACTGGGTTATATATTTTGTTTATAGTGTGCTCAGCAGCAGTTTTAGTATTTGCGATTACGTATTTAAAGAATGAATATACGAAAAGTAATTTCATTTTAAATATTGTCGTGGCTTGCATATGTCTTTTATGGCCATTTTTATTATTTTTAGAGAATTTAAGTTTTGATGGCTCAAAACAAATAATTAGTAGTACTACTGTAATTATAGTTTATGTGGCGATGGCATTATTAGGTAGTGTTATTTTAGCTAATGCATTATATAAGAGAAAGTATGATAATAATAACATGATTTTATCTGCGGCCGTCATTACTTGCTTTGCATTAGTGTGCCTAGCATTTGGTATAAAGGTTGGTTATTCTGATTTTGCAAATCCATACATTAATGTCAAAACAGGCTTACCAAATTACGATAGGTTAAAAATGATTACATGTTTCTTAACAATGATTATTTTTGTTGCCTGCTTATTAATATGGAAACCATATATTTCTATTGTAATGCTAACTGGTATATTTGTTGGTTTTATGTATATGCTAAAAGGATATGGAGATAGAGAATTCTTGGAGGCAGATGAGATTAATTATATTACATTCTTAATTTCATTAACAATGATAACTATAAGTATTTATCAACAACGTATAACAGAAGCAAAAAAGGATGAAAAGCTTATTCATGATGCGATTTATGATCATTTAGCAGATATTTATAATGTTAAGCATTTAGCAGATATTGTTAAAATGAATGAGATGGTTAATCCAGATTCAAATAGAAGAAAGATATTTTTATTCATTAATATATTCAATTTTAGAGCTATTAATGATCAAAAAGGTTTTGAGGCTGGTGATAGATTTATTATTAGAATTTCTAAGATTATTAAGGAAATATTTAATGATGACTTAACTGCTAGACAATCAGATGATCATTTTGTTGTATTCACAAGCGTAAATGGATATTTAGATAAATTAGAAAAATTAAACAAAAGAGTAATTGAATTAGCCGATGGTTTGTTCGTTAGAATAAAGGCTGGTGGATATATACCAAAAAGTGGAGATAGCCCATATACATCAATCGATAAGGCTAGATATGCATGTGGTATAATTAAGAGAAAATCAGAATTATTATTTATGGAATATGACGAAGAACTGAATGAAAGAGTAAATAAGCGTCAATACATAGTTAATCATCTTGATGAGGCAATTGAAAAAGAATGGATAAAAGCGTACTATCAACCTGTTGTATGGAGTGATTCAAAGGAATTATGTGGTGCTGAGGCTTTAGCAAGGTGGATTGATCCAAAATATGGCTTTTTATCACCTGCAGATTTTATTCCTGTTTTGGAGGAAACTAGGTTAATTTATAAGCTAGATGCATATATTATTGAGTATGTTTGTAAATATATGCGTAAGGCATTAGATGATAATAAACCAATAGTACCAGTTTCTATTAATTTTTCTAGGTTAGATTTTGAACTTATGGATGTTATTAAAACATTAGATGACTGTGCAAAAAAATACAACATTAATAAAGATTATTTACATGTTGAAATAACAGAAAGTTCATTAAGTGATAATGTTGATTCCTTAAATAAAACTATTTCTAGCTTAAGAAGTGAAGGATATGCTATTTGGTTAGATGATTTTGGTAGTGGATATTCATCACTTAATGTATTAAAGGATTTCACTTTTGATGTTGTAAAAATTGATATGAAATTCTTATCTAATTTCGATACAAATGAAAAGACTAAGGATGTAATAGATTGTATCATTCAGTTGGCAAATAGACTTGGAATGAAGACATTAACTGAAGGAGTTGAAACACAACAAGAAGCTGATTTTTTAGAGGAGATTGGTTGTGGAAGATTACAAGGATATTTATTTGGTAAGCCTGTTCCTTTAGCTGATTTTGAAGATAAAATAGCTAAGGGTGAGCTTAAAATCACTGAAAATATATTAAAAATTGGATTATAATTTTAAAATGGCGGCTTGAGGCCGTCATTTTTTTTGTATATTAATTCGAAAATACGACAAATTTAACTAAATTATGGCGCATAAAACGATTTTATTAGTAGATTATATATGATACATTAATATCGAAAGGGTGATAAATATATGAAAAGAAGAATTGGTAAATTATTAACTATTGGTGCTTCAAGCTTAGCGCTATTTGGACTTATGGGATGTGATGAGACTACTAGTACTACAACTACTAGTAATATAACAACAACTAATACTATTATCCCTACAACAACTACAACAACTGGTGGTGGAAGTAGTACTACAACTACAACTACTATATCTACAACTCAGCCGGCTCAACAAGAACAATATTTTGAGGTTAAATATGATACTTTAGGTCATGGGACTTCTCCAAAAACTCAGGCTGTAGACATAAATGGTAAAGCAGTTGAACCTTCTAATCCAAAGGCAAGCGGATGGAAATTTAAAGGATGGTATACTGATCAAGCTTTAACAACTCCATATGATTTTAATAATATTGTAAATAGTGATATTACATTATACGCAAAATGGAAGGAATATAAAGGTGTCGATTATGATACAAATAAAACACCTACTATTTATTTAGCTGGAGATTCAACAGTACAAACATACGCAGATGAACAATATATAGGAGGATGGGGTCAGTATTTTAGTTGGTTTTTCGATGAAGAAATAAAAGTTGTAAATGCAGCAAGAGGTGGTAGATCATCAAGATCATTCATTAACGAAGATAGATTATTCACTCCAACTGATGGTGCTAAATATTCATTCTCAGAAAATGGTGGAAAATCAATAGAAGATACTATTGAAGCAGGAGACTATTTATTTGTACAGTTTGGTCATAACGATGATGATACAAAGAATTTTGATGACACTAGTTACAAATATGAAAGAATGGTTCCACTTGGTACACCTGATGAAAATGGTATTTATCCAGTTGTAATTCCACAAGAAAAGGCAAGTACTTCTTCAAATTTACCAGCCGATATGTCAGCAAAAACAAAAACAGAAATAGCAAAATATGGTGCTACATATTATGAGTACGGCGAGGGCACTTATAAAGGGTATTTAAAAATGTATATTGATTTTGCAAGAAGTAAAGGAGCAACTCCAGTATTATGTACTCCTGTAGCAAGAGTATCATTTGATTCAAATGGCAAAATTCAAGGCGGTGAAGGAAGACATGGAGAAGATTTTGCATATGTTAAAGCAGTTAAGCAATTAGCCGAAGAAGAAAATTGTCTATTAATTGATAATTTTACTTTCTCAAAGAATATGCTTGAAACAGCCACAAAAGAATTTTCAGATTTTATGATGGCAATTGTTCCAAATGATATCAATAATGGTGCATGGCCTACAGGCTACGATAGTGCATACAAAAATACAAATTCTGGATATCAGAAAATGGAAGGAACACATTATAACAAATATGGTGCATATTTAACTGCATGTTATGTCGCAGATTCAATTATTAAGTATGATATGGAAGGTATTACTGTAAATAACGGTGGTACTATAGAATATTTTGATTTTGTAAAGCATATTATGGAAGTTCCTTATAAGTTTATTAATCCATCAAATAGATTATCAATTTCAAAAGCAAATGAAATAGAGTCATTATTTGAAGAAATAAATCCAACTGACCCTAATAGAAAATATGTTGAACCAGATGTTGCAATAAAAGCAATAGATGATTTAAAGGCAAAGGGTTCTCTTGATAGTATTAATTCTACAAACTGGGAAACTTGGGTTGGTTATTGTGCATTAGCAAGAGAAGTATATGAATCATTAAATTATGATTTAAGAGCTCAAGTTACTAACTATAACGATTTATTAGCTTATGAAGAAAAAGCTAAGTCATCAAGACCACAAGCAATTAAAATAGCCGTTTTATCAGCAAGTCAATTTTCTGATTTAACAAATAACACATCTTTAGGTGGTAAAACAGTAGAATCAGAAGGTCATACATTTACTTTTGTAGATAACACAACAGATAATAAGCTTGCTAAAGTAAGTAAAAATTCAACTAAATTTGAATTAAATCAAAATGAATATTCTGCAACAACAGCCGGAATTTTATTAGGTGGTAATAAAGATTATTACGTAGAATTTGAAGTAACAGGAAAATGTGAAGTAACAATTGTTGGTGTTAGTGGTGGATCTGATAATAGAACAATTAAAGTAGAAAATAAAGATAAAGCTTCAGAGATATATAGTTTTGAAATGACAGCTTCACAAACAAAAATTACAAATGTAATTGAAAATGCAGGAACATTTAGACTTAAATCTGCTGGTTCTAATATTTATATGTATTATGTAATTATTGAATATTACGAATAAAAAAGGGGAAATAATATGAAAAAAAGAATTATAAAATTAGCAGCACTTGTTACAGGAATGTTAGGAGTTATATCTTTATCAGCTTGTGATGAAGAAACACCATCAAACACTTCAGGGACAAACGTAGTAAATACCACTACAACTGAGATTACTCCAACAACAACTAAAACTCAAGTTACTCCAACAACTACATCAACATCTGATAGTGGAAGTAGTACTACAACTACTACACAAAATGAAGATACAAATAATCAACAAGTTTTACCAAATCATATATGGAGCGATGACTGGAATTATGATGATAAAAATCACTGGCATGAATGTACAATTGATGGATGCGAATTAATTCATGGTGTAGAAAATCATAATTTTGATGAAAATGGAGTATGTACTATATGTGGATATAAAGAAGAAAAAGTAGTTGTAGATAACGACTCTATTAAAGAAATATTAGTATATGATCATATTCAAGCAAATAACCGTGAAACAAAATTATTACAAAAACTATTTAAGGTTGGAGATACTTTTAATACAACAAATCTAGCATTAAAGGTTAAAAAGAATATAGATAGAGTTGAATCTATTGATTTATTATCAGTATCAGATACTCAGATTACAGCCCCTGATATGACATCAGCAGGTGTAAAAGAAGTAAAGATTTCTTATGGAAATAAAGAAGTTTCATATAATATTACAGTATTAGATTTTACTGGAGTAGATAAAGAAGCTGCGATAGTTACAGTAGATTCAAATGCTACACCTAAAGTAGAAGGAAATAATATAACTGTAAATAGAATAAATGATGCTGTAATGGTATTTAAATTATTAGGGTCTTCTGATAACAGCGATAAAGTAATTAATGTTAAAGCTGGTAAATATTTTGAAAAGGTAGAATTTGATATTCCAAATATTAGGCTTCATGGTGAGGATACAGATGCCTCAAAAACAATCATTGAATATGATTTATTCGCTGAAGTAAGAACTCCTAATTCATTAACAGTAGGTTATTCAACAGATGGTGGAGCATCAGTATCAATTAGAAAAAATGCAACTGGCTTTTATGCAGATAATATCACATTCCAAAACTATTGGAATACAAATGCAAGATTTAATGAATCAAAAATATTAGCAGAAAGTATTAATACTGATAAAACAAGAAGTGCACAAACACAAGCTGTTGCTTGTTTAGTGCAAGCTGATAAAGCAGTATTCGATAATGTTAGATTTTCAGGTTATCATGATACTTTATATTCACAAGTAGGAAGACATATTTATACTAATTGCTTCATCGAAGGAAGAACAGATTATGTATTTGGAACAACAGCCACATCATATTTTAAGAATTGTACATTAAAAACAATTGGAGCAAATGATTCAAAAAATGGTGGTTATGTAGTCGCAACAATGGGTTCTGATAATAATGGATCTACTTCAAGTTTAATTGAGTATGGATATATATTTGATGAATGTACATTTACAGCAGATTCTAATACGTTGGATGGTACAGTATCATTAGGACGTTTCTGGAAAGATAATATGCGAATGGCTGTAATTAATTCTAATATCTCTAGTGCATATTCTAAAACACCATATGGTAGTTCTGATCCTAAAAATACTAGATATACAAAAATGTCTTCAGCATCTACTGTAACACCATCACAATTAGTTGAATATAATAATTCAGGTGAGGGTGCTTTAAGTGAGACAACTCCTGGAGTAATTGATAATCTATGTAAAATAGTATCTTTAGGTGATTCAAACAATTATAAAGATTTCTCTATTATTTTTGCTAAGAAAAATGGCAATTTTGAATATTCTAAAGCATGGAATGGTACAATTGGAACATTGGTTCCAGTATCATATGATTTTACTGAATTTGCAGAAAGACAAAATGCTGATAGTGCACCTGAGGGAGATTCTCTATTTAATGGTGATATAACTATTTTTGGTAAATATCGTATTGAAGCATCTAAGCATATTGTTCAAGTTCAACTTGAAACTGTTATCAAATTTAATAAGGCCGGAACAGTTTCAGTAGATTGGTTTGGAAGTGGATATGGATGTCAAGATAATGCAACAATCACTTATAAAGATGGTAAAGCAACAATTACAATTGATGATCTTGCAGGTCAAACAGGAATATATTTTAGTGGATTTGAATTAGACGGATCTACACCTGGAGTTCATGAACATATTTATGGAGAATGGCAATATACTGTTCCTACTTTAGATGGCACAGGATTAGCATATAAAGAATGTTTGGATTGTGAAAATGATCCTATAGATAAGGTTGAGGTAATATTACCGATATTAACAGATGATAGATATAGTGTTTCTTCAACAATTCCAGCAACAACTACAGAAAAAGGCGAAGGAATTTATACTATTGTTCTTGAAGGCGTAACATATCAATTTACTGGTGAAACTCCAAAATTAGAAGAAGGACAACATATTCATGTTTATGCTACTGAATGGACAATTAGTAATCCAACATTCGAATCAAAGGGTTCAGCTGTTAAAGAATGTATAGCAACTGGATGTACAAATCCAGTAGATAAAATAGAAGTAGAATTACCAGTATTATCAGATAGTAGTTATTCTATTTCAAATAATACAGCAACATATGAAGCTTCTGGTACAGGAACATACACATATACTTTTGGAACAAATGTAATTTCATTTGTTGCTGAAACACCACAAAAGACTATCAAATTAATTGAAAAATCATATTCTTATGATTATGCTTCTAAAGGAAATAATTGTGACGATTACATCTATTTAGAAGGTTGTAAAGATAATAGTCCTTACTTAAAACTTACATCTGAAAGTGTAATTAAGTTAAATGTTAAAAATGGATCTACAGTAGTAATAGGTGGTTTCTTCATTAATGGTAAATGGGGTGGAATTGCTATTGATGGAATTAACCAAGCTGTACCTGCAAATAATGGTAGTGTAACATATGTAGCGACAAAAGATGGAATAATAACTATATCTTTAATTAGCCAAGATGGTATTACTCAATCAGCATTAAAAACAATTACTGTTACTGCACCAATTGTTCTTGATACTATAACTACAGAGGGAAAAATAGCATTTGGTGATGCTGACCACGCTACATATCAATCATATGTTGATAATAATCAATTAGAGAATACAACAACAATTACGCCTAATAAAGCAACTGATTCTAGTGTAGTAGGGGGTAAATTAAAATTCAAAGTTGCATCTGGTGCACATATTGATATCTACGGTAATTATAGAGTAAATTATACAATCAACAAAGAATCTGTGTCAGGTCTTACAAGTGAAATAGGAGCACATAAGATAATTGATTGTACTGAAGAGACAACTATTGAAATAGTATGTTCAAGCAATAACTATTTCTATTGGATTGATATTACTTTCCCTACTGAATAATATTTTCATTAATGCATAAACAATTTTCTTTTCTTAAGTTTTAAACTTAAGATCCTTTCTCTGGACCCTATCAAGGGTCCTTTTCCTTTATTAAAAGAAAAAGTAGAATCATTATAACTCTACTTTATCATCATCTTTAATTCTTTCTCTTGCTATAGCAAGCATTAATTTAATTCTATTTTCTTGGTTAACTTTAGTTGCACTTGGGTCATAATCGATTGCTACAATATTAGCATCTTTATGAATTGATTTAATCTTTTTCATAACGCCCTTACCACAAATATGGTTAGGAAGGCAACCAAATGGTTGTGCACAAATAATATTTTCATATCCTTCTTCAATTAATTCCATCATTTCTGCAGTAAGTAACCAACCCTCACCCATTTTTGTGCCATGATGTAATACACCTTCTGATAAATCTTTTGTATGATCAAAATAATTCATAGGAGTAAACTTTGTTTCTCTCATAGAATTTATCATTATTTTTTCTCTCTTTTGAAAGAAATGAAGAAGAAATTTAGCAATTAATGCACTTTTAAGTGATCTACCATAGATTTCTCTATCATATATATAATTCCATACAGAATATAATGCAAATCCATATACTCCAGGTACCATTACTTCGGCATCTTGACTAACCAAAAAATCTTCTAGATGATTATTACCTAATGATGCATATTTTATATATATTTCACCAACAATTCCAACTTTTGGCTTTTTATGAGATAAATCAAGGTTTAGATTATTAAAATCTAATGCCATTTGTCTCATATTTTTTTTCATTTGTCCAAGTTTAGTTCCCTTACCAACTTCAAATTGTTTAATGATTTTATTTACCCATTCATCCTTTAATCTAGTAGCATCACCTTTATTTACTTCATATGATCTACATTTATTGTATAAATACATTAATTCATCACCATATGTCATCGCAGCTACTATTTTTAAAATATCTTTTAAAGTTGGCTTAAAACCAGAATCTTTTTCAAGATTAGAAGCGTTAAGTGATACAACAGGAATATATCCATACCCAGCTTTAATTAAAGCTTTTCTTAATAGATGTAAATAATTAGATGCTCTACATCCACCACCTGTTTGGGTAATAAGAAGAACAACATTATGTGTGTCATCTCTATGATTCAAATTATCAATAAATTGTCCAATAACTAATAATGCTGGATAACATGTATCATTATGTACATACTTTAATCCCTCTTCAACAACCTCTGGTCCTTGATTACGCATTACCTCACATTTATATCCGCTTTGTTTTAAAACAGCTTCCCATAATGACATATGAATATCAAGCATAGAAGGAATTAATATAGTATGAGTTTTTACCATAGATTGCTTGAATTTAGGATATTCTTTAATTTCATCTTCCATATTATTCCTCCCTTTTTTGCTTAAGAGCGGCAAATAAACTTCTTAGTCTTATTTTTACTGCGCCAAGGTTTGTTATTTCATCTATCTTTATTTGTGTATATATTTTACCTTTAGATTCTAATATAGCTTTACATTCATCAGTAGTTACTGCATCAACACCACAACCAAATGATACTAATTGAACTAAGTTCATATCATTTTCATGAGTACAATACTTAGCTGCAGAATATAATCTTGAATGATAAGTCCATTGATTTAATACACCAACTTGGAATTTGCTAGTTAGATGTGAAATAGATTCCTCACTAATAACTGTAGCACCCATAGAAGCAATTAGCTTATCAATTCCATGATTAACCTGTGGATCTTGATGATATGGTCTACCTGATAATACAATTATTTCTTGATTGTTTTCTTTAGCGTATTTTATATATTCATCACCAATTTTTCTAATATCAGATAGATACTTATCGTATTCGTTATAAGCAGCTTCTGTAGCCTTAGCTATTTCTGATTTTTTAATTCCTTTATAGTATTTATCAAGAATTAGTTTTAATTTATTAACGAATTGTTTCTTATCATCAAGTGGAACAAAATCATAAATGAATCTAACTTCTTTAATTTTACCTACATTGTTTAATATATTTTGTGGATAATAAGCTACAATTGGACAATTGTAATGATTATCACCTAAATTTTCATCAATGTTATAACTCATACATGGATAGAAGATAGTATCGTATCCTTCATTAATTAATTTTTCAACATGACCATGTGCAAGTTTTGCTGGATAACATACAGTATCTGATGGTATTGTGTGTTGGCCTAATTGATAAATTTTATCAGAAGAAAAACCACTATTAATTACTTTAAATCCTAATTCACTAAAGAATGTATGCCAAAATGGAAGAAGTTCATACATATTTAATACAAGTGGTATAGCGATAGTTCCGCGAGTTGGATTATCAATTGGCTTATAGCTCATTAATCTTTCTCTATTGAATTCGTAAATATTTTTACCCTTTTTATCCGCTTTGATACCTAATGGCTTTTCACATTTATTACCACTGATAAATTTATTAGGATTATTTTTAAAAGAATTAATTGTTAAAAGGCAATGATTATTACATCCTTGACACTGAATATTCTTAACGTCATGAGAAAATTCTTTTAATTCATCTTTTGTAATCGTAGTACTATTTTCAATTTTTAATGTTTTAGCGTATAATGCAGCACCATATGCACCCATTAATCCTGCGATATTAGGGCATACTACCTCTAAATCTAATTCACGTTCGAATGCACGTAGAACAGCTTTATTTAAGAATGTTCCACCCTGAACAACAATATGTTTACCAAGTGACTCCTTATTTGTAGCTCTAATTACTTTATAAAGAGCATTCTTTACAACAGAAATTGATAATCCTGCAGAAATATTTTCGATAGTAGCTCCATCTTTTTGTGCTTGTTTAACAGAAGAATTCATAAAAACAGTACATCTACTACCTAAGTCGACAGGCTTCTTAGCCATTAATCCTAATTTTGCAAAATCTTTAATGTCATAGCCTAATGCATTAGCGAATGTCTGCAAAAATGAACCACAGCCTGAAGAACAGGCTTCATTTAAGAAGATGTTTGAAATTGCATTATTTTCAATTTTAAAGCATTTTATATCTTGTCCACCAATATCGATAATAAAATCTACTTCAGGCATAAACTTTTTGGCTGCCATATAATGAGCCATAGTTTCTACTAATCCACTATCTAATTTAAATGCATTTTTAGCCAAATCTTCCCCATATCCAGTAGAAGCAGATGCTTTAATTTTTAAATTAGGATAATTATCATATAAATAATTTAATATATCTTTTATGACAGAAACAGGATTCCCTTTATTAGGTTGATATTTTTCAAATCTTATATTTCCATCCTCGTCTATTAATACAAGCTTTAAGGTAGTAGAACCAGAATCAATACCTAAATAAAGATTTCCATTATATTCATTTAAAGGAAGTGTATCAACTTTAGCTTTAGCATGACGCTCTAAAAATTTATTATATTCCTCTTCGTTTTCAAATAATGGTGAGTTAAAAGCATATGTAGATTGATTAGTAAATTGAGTTAATCTTTCAAGTGCTTCACTAATATTTATTGGTTCTTTTGCGGCTAAAGCAGCACCAATTGAAACGTAATATAATGAATTTTTCGGACATACACCTTCAGTGTTTAAAACCTTATCAAATGCTTCCTTTAATTCAGAAAGAAATGTTAAAGGTCCACCTAAATAAGCAACTTTACCAGTTATTTCTCTTCCTTGTGCAAGACCACCAATTGTTTGGTTTACAACTGCATAAAAAATGGAAGCAGCTATATCTGATTTAGAAGCTCCTTGATTTAATAATGGTTGAATATCACTTTTAGCAAAAACTCCACATCTAGATGCGATAGAATATAACTTTTGATGATTCATCGCAAGACCATTTATTTCAGTAATATCTACATTTAACAATGTTGCCATTTGATCAATAAAAGCACCAGTTCCACCAGCACAAGAGCCATTCATTCTAACTTCCATACCGTCTGTTAAAAATAATATTTTGGCATCCTCTCCACCTAGTTCAATTATACAATCAGTGCCTGGAATAAGCTTATTAGCTGCGATTCTTGTAGCATAAACCTCTTGAACAAAAGGAATTTTAGCACCATCTGCCATGCCCATACCAGCAGAACCAGATATTTGTAACATAACATTTTCATCTATTATGTTTTGTTCCCTTAATTCCTTAAGTTTTCCAATAATATTATCTTTTATATGTGAATAATGTCTTTTATAATCTTTATATATTATGTGGTCATTTTCATCTAATACTACACATTTTATAGTAGTAGAACCTACATCAAGTCCTAATCTCTGCATAATAACCCCCTACATTCAATAATAATATAATTATATTATTAGAGTCCATAAAAGTAAACAATAGACTAAAATTATTTTTTGTCATCCATAATTCTATAAGAATTAGTCATTATTTTTATAATTTGATTTTTTAATTGTATATTGAGATTAATTAGGGTATAATTACTAATAGTTTACTATGGTTTTTTTGCTAATTTGTAGTAAATTATACTAAAAGTATAAAAATGAGGTATTTCTATGAAGGTTTTTAAAAAATTATTCGCATTTTTAATAGTTGCTGGATTTATGTTTGTATTAGCTTCATGTGGCTCTAAAAGTGGAGTCGTTGCTAACATGGAATATACAGCTTCAACAACAAAAATAAAAATAACTGCTACATTTGCTGAAAATGAGCACTTAAAAGATAATACAGCTACTGTTTCTATAAAAGAATATAGTTATGGTGACGATAATTCAGAGGTTTTTGAAGATCAAAAAACATTAACTTTTTCTAATGATATTTATACTAAAGCAGATGATGTTGAGTTTTCTGGATTAACTAAAAACACTAAATATTTGTACAAATTAATTGTTACATATCAAGATTATGCAGAAGTAATTACTACTTTGGAAGCTACAACATCTAATGCAGGTGATACTGATGAGGAAGCTATTGGAATTTCAACAGTAGAAGAATTTAATGCAATCGGTAGTAATCCAACTGCTCATTATGTTTTAAAGAATAACTTAGATTTTACTGACAAAACATTAGATAATGGTATTACTTCATCAAATATGTTTAAAGGTTCATTTGATGGTGGAAATTACACAATTAAAAATGTTAAATTAACTACTTCTGCAACTGCATTATTTACTTATACAAAGGATGCAACAATCAAAAATTTAAAACTAGATAATATATCAGCAGATTACTCAACTGGTAGATCAAACGCTGGTATTGGTTCTTTAATTGGTCAAGCAGAAGGTACAATAGTAAATAATATCACAATTACAAATGTTGACTTCAAGGTAAAAGGAAATAGTAGTGCAACTATTAATTGTGGTGCTGTTACTGGTATAGCAACTACATCTACATTTGAAAATGTTACAGCAACAGGTGTTAATATTGAATTTACTCAATCAAGATATAAGACAAATGTTGGTTTGTTTGCAGGTCAATTAGGAAATGATAATAACCGTTCAGTTGGAAAAACAACATATAATGGTGAAGAAGTAACATTACTTGCAGGAAAGTGTTTCGGAAGTGGAGCAATTAAGGTTACATTGTTCACATCAAACGATGGATATACACATGTTGGTGGTTTCTCAGGAGATATTTCATCACCAAGCTTAGTATATGATTCATATGCTAATGCAAATATTACAATTACAAAGAATGTTACAGTTGCATCTGATAGTACAGTTTCAACAGACTCAGTTAAATCACACATTGCTGTTGGTGGTTTTGTTGGATGTAACAATAATGGTTCAATGAATATTAAGAAATGCTTAGCTAATGCTAGTATAACTGCTTATGCAGGAAATTCAGAGCACGTTGATGCCGCTTCAAATGACTTATTTACTACATCTACTAGTGATGATAAGTACTATGCACATATTGGTGGTTTTGTTGGTGTTGTTCGTCCAATTATTGCTAATATTAGTGATTGTATTTATAAACCAGTTGAAGAAGGAATTAAGGTATATGCGTCATCAACTCAAACTATTGATGGTAACGATGTTCAAGTATTATTTACAGGTAATACTGTTGCTGAAAATAAAGATAGTGCCACAAAAGTAACAAATTTAGTTGAGTGGAGTGACGGAATAAGCTTAGATGGCTTTGGTGATGTTGTTAAAGGATATTTAAATAAATAATAGGATTTGGAGCCTTGTGCTCTTTTTCCGCTATATGAGGGTGAGATAAAATGGGACTAGTTATTTATAATTCATTATCAAATAAGTTAGAAGAATTTAAACCAATTAATGGTAATAAGGTTAATATGTATGTATGTGGACCTACTGTTTACAATTACATTCATATTGGAAATGCAAGGCCTGTAATCTTCTACGATATGATGAAAAGATATTTAGAATTTTTAGGATATGATGTAACTTATGCATCAAATATCACAGATGTTGATGATAAAATAATCAATAAAGCAATTGAAACAGGAAAAACAGAAAAAGAAATAGCTACTTTTTATGAAAATGCATATTTCGATGCAGTAAAAAAGGTTGGTAGTAATAAGCCAGATTTAATTCCACATGCTACTGATTATATTAATGAAATGACAAGTTTTATTGATGAATTAGTTAAAAACGGTAATGCATATAATGTTGATGGTGATGTTTTCTTTAGAGTAAATAGTGTAAAAGATTATGGTGTATTATCTAATCAAGTTTCTGAAGACTTGGAAAGTGGTGCAAGAATATCAGTTAATGATAAGAAGGAAAACCCACTTGACTTTTCATTATGGAAAAAAACTGATGTAGGTATTAAGTGGAATTCACCATTTGGAGAAGGAAGACCTGGATGGCATACAGAATGTGTTGTAATGAATCATAGATTATTTGGAAATGAAATAGATATTCACGGTGGAGGAATGGATTTAAAATTTCCACATCATGAAAACGAAATAGCTCAATCTGAAGCTTTATACCATAATCATTTAGCTAAATATTGGATTCATGTTGGTAGACTTGACCTTCAAGGGGAAAAGATGAGTAAATCTTTAGGTAATGTAATTTATGTTAAGGATTTAGCATCTAAAGTAGAAGGAATGATTTTAAGATCATTAATTTTATTCAGCCCATATCGTAGTATTATTTCTTATAGTGATGATTTATTTAATCAATATAAAAAGGAATATGAAAAATGGCAAAGAACATATAAGCAAGTATTATATGATTTACAATATAAAGGTATTAAATCTGATGCTTTATCAGATAAAGATATTGAAGCCTTTAAAGAATATATGAATCAAGATTTTAATGTTCAAAATGTTTTAACATTAATTAGTGGTTTAATTAAGGAAATTAATACATTACTTAGATCTAAGGATTATGATAATCTTGTTTCAAAGTTCAATACATTTAAGAAAATAATGGATGTATTAGGAATCGATTTGTTTGTAAATCCTATGTCTGATGAAGAATTAGAGATTTATACTAATTGGAATAAAGCAAGAGAAAATAAAGATTTCGAAAATGCAGATAAATATCGTAATATGCTAGTAGATAGGAAAATTCTTTAATGGATGCAAAATTAATGAATGGTATGTCTTTGGCTTATATTGGCGATTCTGTTTATGAAGTATATATTAGAGAATACGTATTAAGCAAAGGTTACAATAAAGTAAAGGATCTTCATAAGAATGTTATAATCTTTACTAGTGGAGAATCACAAGCTGATATTGTTCATCATTTGATAAATGATAACATTTTATGTGATGAAGAATTAACAATTTTTAAAAGAGGAAGAAATTCTCATGTTCATAGCGTTAGAAAGAACATAAGTATACAAGATTATTTAGATGCTACTGGATTTGAGGCTGTAATTGGCTATTTGTATTTGAATGGTCAAAAGGATAGAATGGAAGAATTAATAGATTATTCTATAAAGATAAGGAGTGATGAAAATGACTAAAGATTCAAAATTAGATGATTTAGATGAAAACGAATTAAGTGAATATCTTGAATCTAACTCTAATGAAAATTTAGTTGCTGATGAAACATCACCAAGTGAATTTGCTGATGGCGATAATGGGCCAAATATGACTATAGAATCAGAAGAAGATGAAGAAGATGATATAATTGAAAATAGTGAAGACGACTATATTCAAATTCCTGTTAATCCTGATTCTGTTGTGGTTAAAGAAGAAATTCCTTTAAAGGCTGAAAATGAATTGAAAAAAGAACAAAAGGCTGAAAAAAAGGAAAAAGCAAAACTACAAAAAATTAAACAAAAGAAAATAAAAGCCCACCGTAAATATCTTAAAAAGCATCCAACTACTTTGGTAAGATATGAAACAGATGTTAAAACAGGTTTACCACTAGAAGTTGTTGAGCAACGAATTTTAGATGAACAAGTTAATGAAAGCGGAAAGAAAAAGAGTAAATCTATAGCTCAAATTTTCTTTTCAAATATTGTTTCTTTCTTTAATATACTTATTTTCATTATTGCAGGTTTCTTAATATCTGTAGGTGCTATAACAGATTTAGCATTCTTAGTTATAGTAGTTGTTAATATTACAATTGGTATTGTTCAAGAGATTAAAGCTAAAAAGATGATTGATGAATTATCTTTAATGAGTGCTCCATATGCTGTAGTAAAGCGTGCAGGAGTAATTAAAGAAATACCTGTAAATGAAGTAGTATTAGATGATTTAATTATTCTTGAATCTGGAAAGCAAATATGTGCAGATTCAGTTGTACTTGATGGTCAAATTGAAGTAAATGAATCATTAATCACAGGTGAATCAGATGCCATCGTAAAAAAGCCAGGAGATGCATTATTCTCAGGTTCATTTGTTGTATCTGGAAAATGTAGCGCAAGAGTAGATAAGGTTGGTAAAAACAACTATATTGAAAAATTAAGTAATCAAGCTAAGGTATATAAAAAGCCAAAGAGTGACTTATTAATATCTTTAAATAGAATTATTCAAGTAATGTCCATCCCTGTTATTGTTATAGGTGTTTCATTATTTATGATCATGTTTTTGAAAAATGGAATGGAATGGGCAACATCAATTAGAAAAACAGCTGGTGCTATGATTGGTATGATTCCTTCAGGATTATTCCTAATGTCATCTATTGCACTATATGTTGGTGTAATTAGGCTTGGACAAAGGAACGTATTGGTTCAGGAATTATATTGTATAGAAATGCTTGCTAGAGTTAATTGTATTTGTTTGGATAAAACTGGTACAATTACAGATGGTACAATGGTTGTTAAAAATGTTATAGATTATAATACAGTTTATGGTTTGGCAACTAAAAATGTAGTATCTGCAATGTTAAATGCACTTCAGGATACAAATATGACAAGCCAAGCATTGATTTCAAAATTTGGCTTAGGTAAAAGAATTAGACATACTGGTGCTATACCATTTTCTTCTCAAAGAAAATATCAAGCTGTAACATTTGATAAGTTTGGAACATTTGTATTAGGTGCTCCTGAATTTGTATTAGGTGAAAGCTACAAGCAAGTTAGTAAAGATGTTGAAAAATATGCAAAACTTGGATTTAGAGTTTTATGTTTAGCACATATTGAAGGTTCTATTTCTGGTAAGGAATTGCCTAAAGGTCCTATTGAAGTTGTATCAATGATATTGATAGAGGATAATATTAGACCTGACGCTATTGAGACAATTAGATATTTTAAGGAATCTGGAGTTCAAGTAAGAGTTATTTCAGGAGATAACCCTATTACTGTATCTAAGATTAGTCAACGTGCAGGTGTTGAGGGTGCAGAAAGGTATATTTCTTTAGATGGTATGACAGATCAAGAAGTTGTATCTGCTGCATTAAAATATACTGTATTTGGACGTGTATCACCTAGTCAAAAAAAGCTAATTATTCAAACACTTCAATCTGCAGGATTAACTGTTGCCATGACTGGTGATGGTGTCAATGATATTCTTGCATTAAGAGAGGCAGATTGTTCAATTGCTTTAGGTTCTGGTTCTGATGCAGCAAGAAATGTATCACATTTAGTATTATTAGATTCTAATTTTGGTTCAATGCCTTCTGTTGTTGCTGAAGGAAGAAGAGTTATAAACAATGTTACAAATGTAGCATCATTATTCTTAACAAAGACAATATTCTCATTATTCTTAGCAATTCAAGCATTGATTACAGGTGCATATCCTATTTCTGCAGTACAATTAATTTTAATAGATGTATTGGCAATAGGTATTCCATCATTGATATTAGTTAATGAACCTAATAACAATCCGGTTCAAGGTAAATTCTTGCCGAATGTAATTAAAAAAGCTCTCCCTGGAGCTCTCGTTATATTAACAATGTCATTGGTTGTATTTGGATTATCTAACAGTTTGAACTTAGATAACATTTCATATACTACAATTATAGTAATAGCCGCGACACATACATGTTTAATGGTTCTATTTAAAGCATGTAAACCATTTACTACTATTCGAAAAGTACTTTGTACAGTTTGTTATTCAGTATTCCTATTTGCAATATTTGTGTTGCCACAATTACTTGAATTTAGACCATTGTTTAGTCCATTTGAATATTATTCAAAGAATTATACAACAGAATATATTTCTAAATATCCTAAGGTAGAAATAAGTAAAGATAATTTCTATGTTGTTGATGGTCAAGTAATTTCATTACAGGTTAATAACAATGCCACAACAACAAATCTAACAGGTCACCTTAATACTACTGATGGTAAATATTATTATGGTATTAATGGTACTAGAATAGATAAGGAATTAATATTCCCTAAATTAAGTTATGATAATAAAGGTCATATTTATGCAGGCGGATATAAAGTAGATAATGCTACATTCTATGAAGGAATAGAAAAAGATATAAAAGTAGATGAGAATGGCTTATTGTTTATTGAACGTGATAGTCAACTTATTCCTTTAAATATAACTTTAACTAAATCTAATTCATACTATAATTTCACAATTCCTTATGGAAATTATAAGGAAGCTGATGCTGTTAGACAATATAAGATTTTACCAACAGTTGAGTTAAAAGATGGTGAATATATTATTAACGGTGTTCAATCTACTGAATATAAATATCAAGCAGTAAACTCTCAATATATTCAAGGTGAAAAACTTGTTGTTAAAATTAATCCTGAAACATTGGAATTATTAATTAATGGCAAACCAATTTATGCTACATCAAATGATGGAGAGGTTTCAAAAGAACCATATAAGGTTTCTTTACCAAAGATTACAACTTCTGGAGATAGATTGGTTAAGAGTACAACAAGTTCTGGTCAGACAGTTACAAATGACGAAAGATATCAATTATTCTTTGATTCAGTAGATACTGGTATAAATATTTTCCAATTATATGGAGCTTCTGAAAGTGTATCAAAGGATTATCCTGATAAAAAGAGATATACATTGTTTAAAGTCGAAAATATTGAAGGAGAAGGAGATGTATTGTTTAGATACATATATTATCCTGATACTAAAGAAGTGTATAAGGTAAGAAATGATTATATTAATGATGAAACAAAATTAACATTAGTTTCTGATTTTGCAATAAAGGATTTTGCAACTAATGATTATAGATCATTCTCATATGCAGTTGTTTCTGGCTCTACAGGTGATTCTTTAGTTGATATTACAGTAGGTAAGCCTATAGATGTTAATGATGTATTGGGAAATGATTCATTGTTTAGTAGTAGAACTAACTTGTTATCTTTAACTCTTTCATTTACAACTGCTTCAACAAGCTCATATGCAAATGTTTATTCATTTAGTCAAATTGTAGATAATGATCTTATTACAAAGGCAAGTACATTATCTATTGATACAGCAACTATCGCTCCAACTGTAGAAGTTACAACTAGTGGTAGGTATATTATTGATGGATATTATACATCATACGAATATACTGGAAACGAATTATCTCCAAGAAAGAATAATTCAAATTATTTGATATTAGGTGGAATAGTTACTGATTATCAAATTTCAAGTAATAATATTGTTACTATGAAGGGTGGAATGGTAACAGAATTATCTATTAATGCAAAGATATTCTTGTTAATGCTTTGTGCATTATCTATACCACTAATGAAGTTCTTCCAGGGATTAGTTCCATGGATAAGAAAGCAATTACAATTTATTCAAAATGTAATTTCAAAATTCTAAATTGTTTGGGATATGGAAACATATCCCATTCTTTTGTTAATGAGATTGAATATTCATTAATGTTTTGCTATAATTTACTAGTAAATTAAAGGGAGGCCTTATTTATGAGCAAAAAGTTTTATTTAACAACTGCAATTGCATATACTTCATCTAAGCCACATATTGGTAATGTTTATGAAGCAATATTAGCAGATTGCATAGTAAGATATAAGAAAAAAGATGGCTATGATACATATTTCCAAACAGGAACAGATGAACATGGTCAAAAGATAGAACAAAAGGCAATTGGTATGGGTATTACACCTAAGGAGCATGTTGATAAAGTATCAAAAGAATTAAGAGATACTTATGATATGATGAATGTAAAATACGATCACTTTATTCGTACAACTGATAAGGATCATGAAGAACAAGTTGCCAAGGCATTTGAAAAAATGCTAAAGAAAGGTGATATCTATAAGGGTAAATATGAAGGCTTTTATTGTGTAGATTGTGAATCATATTTTACTGAAAAAGATTTAGTTGATGGATGCTGTCCTGATTGTGGTTCTAAAGTAACTAAAAACAGTGAGGAATGTTACTTTTTAAAGCTTGAACCTTATAGAGGAAGATTATTAAATTACATTAATGAAAATCCAACATTCATTCAACCTGAAGCGAGAAAGAATGAAATGATTAACAATTTCTTGAAAAATCCAATTCCTGATTTATGTGTATCACGTACATCATACAAGTGGGGTATTCCTGTTATATCTGATCCTAAGCATGTTATTTATGTTTGGATTGATGCATTATTAAACTATATCACTGGATTAGGATATGATGTTGATGGAAATAATGGCGAATTATACAAAAAATATTGGCCTGCAGATATTCATTTAATTGGTAAGGATATTTTAAGATTCCATACAATTTACTGGCCAATTATGTTAATGTCACTAGATTTACCATTACCTAAACAGGTATTTGGACATCCTTGGATTTTAACTAATCATAACAAGATGTCAAAATCTAAAAATAATGTATTATATACTGATGATTTAACATCATATTTTGGTGTTGATGCTGTAAGATATTATGTATTACATGAAATACCATTTGCTCAAGATGGTAATATAACTTATGAATTAGTATGTGAAAGAACAAATTCTGATTTAGCTAATACTTATGGAAATTTAGTCAATAGAACTATCGCTATGATTAAAAAATATTTTGGTGATGCAGAAATAGTTAAGGCAACTAAAACTGAGTTTGACGATGAATTAATTAATCAAGTTAATGAATCTGTTAAAAATTATAAGATTTTAATGGATCAATTTAAGGTAGCTGATGCATTAGAAGAAGTAATGAAATTAGTTAGACAAGCGAATAAATTTATTGATGAAACAGCTCCTTGGGTTTTAGCTAAAGATGAATCAAAGAAGAGCTTATTGATGAATGTTTTATACAATCTTTTAGAATCTATTAGAATAGCAACTGTATTATTAGAGCCTGCAATTCCTGAAACAGCAAGTAAGGTTTATAAAGCACTTGGTACTAATAATATTGAATTTAAGGATTTAGAATTCGGTAAAGAGAATAAGTATTTAGTTTCTAAATGTGATGTATTATTCCAAAGATTAGATGTTAATGAAGTAATGGCAAATGTTGCTAAGGCTGAAGAAGAAAAGAAGGCTAAGGAAGAAGCTAAAGTAGAGAATAATACACCTGAAATTACTATTGATGATTTTGAAAAGATTAATTTAGTTGTTGGTGAAATATTAGAGGCTAATAAGCATCCTAAGGCTGATAAATTATTAGTATTTAAGGTTAATATTGGTACTGAGGTTAGACAAATAGTGTCTGGTATTGCTAAATTCTATAAACCTGAGGAATTAGTTGGTAAGAAGGTTATTGTTGTTAAGAATTTAAAGCCTATCGTACTTCGTGGTGTTGAATCAAAGGGTATGTTGCTTTGTGGTTCTGATGAGAAGGATACATATTTAGAGCTTGTTAATATTGATAAGTGTAAGCCAGGAGATATTATAAGATAATTATGAATATTGATAATGGTCCATTAAATGGTGCACCAATTAAGAGAAGGCTATTAGATGATGCATTTAGAGTAACTATCGTAGTTTTTTCATCTGCTATTTATGCACTAGCAGTATTATGGTTTTTGGAGCCTGCTAATTTATTGTCAATAGGTTTGACTTCAGTAGGACAAGTATTTAATAGAATATTTAGATTATGGGATATTAATATTCCTGTCGGTGTGTTCACTTTGATTTTTAATATTCCACTTTGTATACTTGGATTTAAATATGTATCACCAAGATTTATAGTATATACTATGCTATCTGTTGTGGTTCAGTCAGTATTGTTATTGGGTTTTATACCTACACCTGCATTTGTTGAAAATATTAAGGATGATAGATTATTCTTATCTATTATTGCTGGTTTGTTATCTGGTGTTGGTATTGGTGTTGCATTGAGATATGGTACATCAACTGGTGGTGTTGATATAGTTGCTCAAGCAATAAATCTAAAAAAGGGTGTATCTATTGGCGTATTTTCTATGCTAATTAATATAGTACTTGCTGTAATAGGTGGCATTATTAATCAAGATGTAGCTACATCATTATATACATTTATCTTTATTATCATTACTAATTTAGTGGTTGATAAGATACATACAGCATATAATTATTTAAGAATAGATGTAATAACATCTAAGAAGGATGAAGTAAGTACAGCACTTATTACTGAAATAAAAAGAGGTTGCACAATATCAAATGTTAGTGGTGCTTATACTCATATAGATAAAGCTGATGTGTTTATGGTTATTTCATCATATGAGCTTGATCATGCAAAAAGAGTAATAAACGCAGTAGATCCTAATGCGTTTATAATGGTATTACCAGTTAAAAGAGTAATAGGTGCATTCTTTAAACATACAATTATATAAAATACGGGGATTGTTTTTTACAATCCTTTTCTTTTGGGATAGAATTTCTTGAAATTAGGCATAGATATGCATTAATTTGCATATAAAAACATTCAAAATAATTATGATTTTTGTGCTATTAATTATTATATTTTAAAACCTACATATTTTTAAAACCTAATATTTACTATTGTGGTATTTTATGCTAAAATCTATTTGTCGTTTTTAAGGACGATAAATATAGCTTATAGTATTTATATACTATAATTTTGAGAGGGGCTTATTATGCGTAGGTCAATAATTAGAATTAATAGCTATAATAAAGTTATGATTGCTTAAGGGGTAATTTTTTTAGTGCCCCTTTTTTGTTTTAAAGGAGTAGTTATGAAGACAGTTGGTATTATCGGAGGCGGACAATTAGGTATGATGTTAGCTGAAGCATTAAAGAAATATAATGCTAAGGTTATTGCACTAGATCCTAATCCAAAGTGTAGTGCATCATTTGTCTGTGATGAGATTATTGAAAGTAAATATGATGATTTAGATAATTTGATTAAGTTAGCTAAAAAGGTTGATGTTATAACTTACGAATTTGAAAATGTTCCAGCTGTTGCTTTGAAACATTTAAGAGATAATTATAACATTAAGCAAGGTATTGAACCTTTATTTGATTCTCAAAATAGAATTAGAGAAAAGGAAAATGCTAAAGCTAATGGATTGAATCCACCAAGGTTTAAAAGAATTTTATCTATGGATGATTTAGTTACTGGACTAAGTGAAATAGGATATCCTGCAGTATATAAAACTACAACATTAGGATATGATGGACATGGTCAAGTTATTATAAAGAGTGAGGCTGATATAAAGAAAGTTGAACCTTATTTAAGTGGTGAAGGTATATTAGAAGAATTCATTAAATATGATTTTGAGACAAGTGTTATTGTTGTTAGAAGTAAAGATCAAGTTATTACCTTCCCAATGGGAATTAATAAACATAAAAATGGTATTTTGGATTTGTGCATTGTTGATGAGCAAAAAGAAATCTTTAATAAAATTAGAGAAGCTGCCAAGAATTTTATGATAAGGAAAGATTATTATGGAATTCTTGCTATAGAATTCTTTGTTAAGGGTGATGATTTCTATTTTAATGAAATGGCACCAAGACCTCATAATAGTGGACATTATACTATTGAGGGTTGCAATAGCAGTCAATATGACGCTTTAGCTAGGTTCTTACTTGATATGGATTTGGTAGAACCTAAATTGTTACAGCCAACTATTATGAAAAACATATTAGGCTTTGATTATGAGAATATGAAAAAACTAAAGGCTGATAAAGATATTTATATTCATGATTATTATAAAAGTGAAGTAAGACATGCTAGGAAGATGGCACATGTCACATTTACTAATTTAAAGATTGATGAATATAATTTGAAATATAAAAATTTATTTTGTGAGGAAGAATAAAATGGATTATCGTATTTATGTAGAAAAGAAAAAAGAATTTCAAGTAGAAGCATTAAGTATGCAAGCTGATTTGAATTTGAATTTAGGATTAAACATTAAGAAGCTAAGATATATTAATGTTTATGATTTATTTGGATTTGATGAGGAATTATTAGAAAGAAGTAAATATCAAGTATTTGGTGAAATTGTAACAGATAATGTTTACGATAGATTGAATCTTGAAGGAAAGAAATATATCGCAATGGAATATTTACCTGGTCAATTCGATCAAAGAGCATCAAGTGCAATTGATTGTTGTAAGTTAATTAATCCAAATGCAAATATTAATATTAGATCTGGAAAGATTTTTATTGTAGATGAAGAAGTATCTGATGAAGATGTTGAAAGAATTAAAAAATATGTAATCAACCAAGTTGAATCTAGAGAAAAGGATTTAACTAAATTATCAGATTTAGAAAAAGCAGAAAGAAAGCCTGTTGAAGTATTAGAAGGATTTATTAAGCTTAAGGATGATGAATTAAAGGATTATTGCAAAAAGATGGGTCTTGCAATGAATGAGGATGACCTTAAGTGCGTTGTTGAATACTTCACTAAAGAAGGTAGAGATCCATGGGAGACAGAATTAAGAATTCTTGATACTTATTGGTCTGATCACTGCAGACATACTACATTTGGTACAGTACTTGATGAAATTACAATCGATGATTCATTTATGAAGAGTGAATTAGAAGAAGCATTAGATGAATATTATAATGTTCGTCAAGATTTAAAAAGAGATGAAAAGAAATTATGTTTAATGGATTTAGCAACTATTGGTGCTAGATATTTAAGAAAGATTGGCAAGCTAGATGATTTAGAGGAATCTGAAGAAAACAATGCTTGTTCAATTTATGTAAATGTTGATGTTGATGGTCAAGAAGAAAAGTGGTTATTACAATTTAAAAATGAAACACATAACCACCCAACTGAAATTGAACCATTTGGTGGTGCATCAACATGCTTAGGTGGAGCTATTAGAGACCCACTATCTGGACGTGCATATGTTTACCAAGCTATGCGTGTTACAGGTGCTGGTGATATTTATCAGGATGTAAAGGATACAATTCCTGGTAAGCTTCCTCAAAGAGTTATTTCAACTAAGGCAGCAGCTGGTTATTCATCATATGGTAACCAAATTGGTTTAGCTACAACACATGTTAGAGAAATTTATCATGAAGATTATTTGGCTAAGAGATTAGAGGTTGGTGCTGTAGTTGGAGCTGTTAAGGCTGAAAATGTTAGACGTGAGTCACCTGCTAAAGGAGATGTAATCTTACTTTTAGGAGGTAGAACAGGACGCGATGGTATCGGTGGTGCAACTGGTTCATCTAAGGAACATAATGTTAAGAGTATTGAAGTATGTTCAAGTGAAGTTCAAAAGGGTAATGCTCCTGAGGAAAGAAAGATAAGCCACTTATTTAGAAGACCTGAGGTTACAAGATTAATTAAGAAATCTAATGACTTTGGTGCTGGTGGTGTAAGTGTTGCAATTGGCGAATTAGCACCAGGCTTAGACATTATGCTTGATGAAGTTCCTGTAAAATATTCTGGTTTAAATGCTACAGAACTTGCTATTTCAGAATCTCAAGAAAGAATGGCAGTTGTAGTTGAGCCAAAGGATAAGGATGAATTCATTAAGTATTGTAAAGAAGAAAATATTGAAGTTACACATGTTGCAAATGTAACTGATACAAATAGATTAGTAATGCATTATATGGGTAGAACAATCGTAGATTTATCTCGTGAGTTCATTGACTCAGCAGGTGCAGTACATCATGCCAAGGCTGAAATTGAAGCAGTTAGCGATGTTAATCCATTCATTAAGCCTGATAAGGATTTAAAAGCTAGAATATTTGATACATTAGCTGATAAGAATGTAACTAGCCAAAAGGGTTTGATTGAAATGTTCGATTCAACAATTGGTGCTTCAACAGTATTAATGCCATTTGGTGGTGAATATCAAAGAACTGAAACTCAAGTATCAGTTCAAAAGTTACCAACTTTAGGATTTACAAATACTGCATCAATGATGGCATTTGGTTATAACCCATATATTTCAAAATATAGTCCATATCATGGTGCTATGTACGCAGTAGTTGAAGCAATTAGTAAGGTTGTTGCAGCTGGTGGTAAATATAATAATATGAGATTCTCATTCCAAGAATATTTTGAGAGAATGCACAATGAGAAATCATGGGGTAAGCCTTTAGCTGCTTTATTAGGTGCACTTAAGATGCAAATGGAATTCGGTCTTCCATCAATAGGTGGTAAGGATTCTATGAGTGGTACATTCCAAGATATCAACGTACCTCCTATGCTTATGGCATTTGGTATTACAACTTGTAAAACAGAAGATGTTATCTCTCCTGAATTCAAGGATCATCATAATAGATTATATTTAATTAAGCATACAGAAAATGAAAATTATACACCTAATATTGAACAATTAAAGGAAAACTTTGAATTTGTTAACAATATGATTAAAGAAGGAAAGATTGTTAGTGCTTATGCATTAGGCAATGGTGGTTTAATTGAAGCATTAGCTAAGATGTCTTTTGGTAATAATATTGGTTTCCAAATTAAATATGATGAAAAATTATTAGATGCATATAATTATGGTTCAATTGTTGTTGAATCAAAAGGCTTTATGAATTATAAGAATGCTATTTTAATTGGTAGAACAAAATTAAGAAGCTTAGCTGTTGTTAATGGTGTTAAGTTCCAATTAGAAGACTTATATAACGCTAATAGAGGTAAATTTACTGAAGTATATAAGGATATGGTTGATAGCAATTCTGCATTAATTAACATAAAGGCAAAGAAAAAGAAGATTGTTCCTTTAAAGAATAAAGATGAAGTGGTTGCTTACTTCCCAGTATTCCCTGGTACAAACTGTGATTATGATACAGAGAAGAGATTTAGAAATGCTGGTGCTAAAATCACTACATCAGTGTTTAGAAATTTAACTAGTCAAGATATATTTGATTCTATTGATGAAATGGCTAAGAATATTGATGAGGCAGATATCTTTGTATTATCTGGTGGATTCTCAGCTGGTGATGAACCAGATGGTTCTGGTAAGTTTATAGCTAATGTATTGAATCAAGATAAGATCAAGAATGCTATTAATAGATTAATTGAAAGAAAAGGATTAATCTTAGGTATTTGTAATGGATTCCAAGCATTAATCAAGTCAGGCTTATTGCCATATGGTAAGCTTGGTGAAGTTAAGGAGGATTCTCCAACATTATTTAGAAATGATATTAATAGACACGTATCACAAATCGTATCTACTAAGGTAATGACTAATGGTTCACCATGGTTATCAAGTTTCTCTACTGGTGAGGTTCATTCTATTGCTGTAAGCCATGGAGAAGGAAAATTTGTTGTTTCTTTAGAAGAAGCTAAGCGTCTACGTGACAATGGCCAAATTGCATTTGTATATGTTGACGAAGATGAAGAATTAACAACTGATGCTCCATATAATCCAAATGGTTCTAATTTTGCAATTGAGGGTATTATTTCACCTGATGGATTAATTTTAGGTAAGATGGGACATTCAGAAAGATATGAAGATGGTCTATTTAAAAATATTTCTGGTGATAAGATGCAGAATATATTCCAAAATGCAGTTGATTATTTTAAAAAGTAATTTAAAGGAGATATTATTATGGAAAAGAAAGAATTATTATACGAAGGAAAAGCAAAACAAGTTTATGCAACAGATGATAAGAATACAATAATTATGTATTTTAAGGATGACGCTACTGCATTTAACGGAATTAAAAAAGCACAAATTGAAGATAAGGGTATGTTGAATAACAAGATAACTACTATTATCTTTAATAGATTAATTAAAGCAGGTGTAAAAACTCACTATATTGAAACTTTAAATGATAGAGAACAATTATGTAAGAAAGTTAATATTATTCCTCTTGAAGTAATTGTTAGAAATATTATTGCAGGTTCAATGAGTAAGAGACTTGGTATTCCTGAGGGTACTAAGCCTGTAAATACAATTTATGAATTATGCTATAAGGATGATGCGCTTGGTGATCCACTAATTAATGATCATCATGCAGTAGCTTTAGGTGCTGTAACTTATAAGGAATTAGATACAATCTATGCAATGCTAAAGAAAATTAATGAAGAATTACAAAAAATGTTCCTAGAAATTGGTGTAACTTTAGTTGATTTCAAGGTTGAATTTGGTAAGACAGCTGATGGTGAAATTGTATTAGCTGATGAAATATCTCCAGATTGCTGTAGATTATGGGATAGTAAGACAAATGAAAAACTTGATAAGGATAGATTTAGAAGAGATTTAGGAAATGTAATTGAAGCTTATCAAGAAATTTATAAGCGTTTAAGCGAATTAAAGTAGGAGGATTTTATGGGTTCTAAGGCATATGCTCAAGGTGGAGTAGATTTAGAAGCTGGTTATGAAGCTGTAAGAAGATATAAGAAGCATGTTAAGAGAACAGATAGACCTGGATGTGTATCAGGAATTGGCTCATTCGGTGGAATGTTTGATTTATCAAGCTTAGGATATAAAGAACCAATGCTAGTGTCTGGTACTGATGGCGTTGGTACTAAATTAAAATTAGCATTTGAAATGGATAAGCATGATACTATCGGTATTGATGCTGTTGCTATGTGTGTTAATGATGTATTGGCACAAGGTGCTGAACCATTATATTTCTTAGATTATGTTGCATTAGGTCATGCAATCCCTGAAAAACTAGAAAGAATTGTTTCTGGTATTGCAGATGGTTGCGTTCAAGCAGGTTGTGCACTTATAGGTGGTGAAACTGCTGAAATGCCTGGTATGTATGCTGATGGTGAATATGATATTGCTGGTTTCGCTGTTGGTGTAGTAGAAAAGTCAAAGCTAATTGATGATTCTAAGGTTAAGGTCGGAGATGTACTTGTTGGTATTGCATCAACTGGTGTACATTCAAATGGTTTCTCTTTAGTAAGAAAGATTATTAAGGATAATAATTTAAATTTACATGATTATAGTGAAGAATTAGGAGGAGTTATTGGTGATGTATTCTTAACTCCAACTAGAATATATTGTAAGCAAGTTCTTGATGTAATTAAGAATGTTGATGTTCACGGTGTTGCTCATATTACTGGTGGTGGATTTGATGAAAATATTCCACGTATCCTAACTGATGATATGGGACTTGACATTAAGGAAGGCTCATGGCCAATTCTACCTGTATTTAAGTTCTTAGAGAAGTATGGTAAGGTTGATCATAGAGAAATGTTCAATATCTATAATATGGGTATTGGTATGGTTATCGCAGTTAATGAGTGCGATGCCCAAAAGGTTATCGACATTTTAGCTAAATATGGCGATAAGGCTTATGTTATTGGTAGTATTACTGATAATGCAAAGAAAGTTGAGATTCATAAATAATGAAGAATATTGCAGTATTTGCTAGTGGTAGTGGGACAAACTTCGAGGCTATAGTAAATGCAGTAGAAAACGGAATGGTTAAGGATGCTCAAGTATTATTAATGGTATGTGATAAAAAGGATGCATATGTAATTACAAGAGCTAACAATCATAATGTTGAAACATTTGTTTTTAATGCAAAGGACTATAAGTCAAAAGAAGAATTTGAATCTATCATTGTAAAAAAATTAGATGAATTAAAAATAGATTTAGTTTGTTTAGCTGGTTACATGCGCTATATTGGTAAGGTATTACTAGATAATTATGAAGGAAGAATAATTAATATTCATCCTGCACTATTACCATCATTTAAGGGTGCACATGGTATTCAAGATGCATTTAATTATGGAGTAAAGGTATTTGGTGTAACTGTACATTATGTTGATAGTGGTGTAGATAGTGGAAAGATTATTATGCAAAGAGGCTTTGAATATTATGGAAATGATATTGATGAGCTTGAAGCAAAAATTCATGATGTAGAGCATGTTTTATATATTGAGGCAATAAATAAAGTATTATACGAGGAGAATAAATAATGAAAAGAGCATTAGTAAGTGTTACAGATAAAACTGGTGTAGTTGAATTTTGTAAAGGTCTTGAGGAATGTGGATTTGAAATAGTTTCTACAGGCGGTACTAAAAAAGTACTAATTGCTGGTGGTGTTAAGGCTATTGATATTTCTGATATTACTGGTTTCCCTGAGATTCTAGATGGTAGAGTTAAGACTTTACATCCAAATGTTCATGGTGGTTTACTTGCAGTAAGAGATTTAGAAAGTCATGTTAAGCAAGTAAAAGAACACAACATCGAATATATTGATTTAGTTTGTGTTAATTTATATGCATTTAAGAAGACAATCGAACGTGGTGCTGAATTCGATGAAGCAATTGAAAACATTGACATCGGTGGACCATCAATGTTAAGATCTGCAGCTAAGAATCATAAATATGTTACAGTAGTATCTGATATTAATGATTATGATAGAGTATTAAAAGAAATTAAAGAAAACGGAAATACTTCATATCAAACAAGATTAGAGCTTGCAGCTAAGGTTTATACATTAACTGCAGAATATGATACTATGATTGCTCAATATATGAGAGAAAAAGCAGGCTTAAGTGAAAAATTATTCATTGAAGCTGATTTAGTTCAAAGTTTAAGATATGGCGAAAATCCACATCAAGCTGCAAAATTCTATGCAACTGATAAAGATTTAAGCTATTCTTTAGCTAATGCAGAACAAATTCAAGGTAAGGAATTATCATATAACAATATTCAAGATGCAAATGCTGCTTTAAATATTGTAAGAGAATTTGGAGATACTCCATTTGCTTTAGGTTTAAAGCATATGAATCCATGTGGAGCTGCAATTGGTAAGGATTTAAAGGAAGCATGGCTTAAGGCTTATGAATCAGATCCTGTATCAATTTTTGGTGGTATAGTAGCTACTAATCAAACTATTGATTTAGAGGCTGCTAATTTAATTAAGTTTGATCATGGTGAGAAGGGCAAATCTATTTTCTTAGAGGTTATCTTAGCCCCTGATTTCACTGAGGATGCATTGAAAGCATTTGCTAAGAGACCTGATTTAAGATTAATTAAGTTTAAATTAGGTGCATATCCAAAAGAAAAGCAATATGTATCAGTAAATGGTGGATTATTAGTTCAAGACCAAGACACTGAAATTAAGACAGTTACTGATGATATGATTGTTACAAATACAAAAGCTACACCTGAACAATTATCTGACATGAACTTTGGTTGGAAAATTGTTAAGCATGTTAAATCAAATGCTATCGTTGTTGTAAAGAATGGTACAACATGTGGTGTAGGTGCTGGTCAAATGAATAGAGTAGGTGCTGCTAAGATTGCAATTGAAGAAGCTCATTCTCGTGGTGTTAAGGATGGATTAGTTTTAGCATCTGATGCATTCTTCCCATTCTCAGATACATTAGAGTATGGTATTGAAAATGGAGTTGTAGCTGTTGTTCAACCTGGTGGATCTAAGAAAGATCAAGATTCAATTGATTTAGCTAATGAAAAGAACGTACCAATGGCATTCACTGGTATGCGTCATTTTAAGCACTAATTATAATATAAGGAGAGATTAATTATGGCTAAGGTTTTAGTTGTTGGTGGTGGAGGAAGAGAACATGCAATTGTTCACGCTCTATCAAAAAGTAATAAAGTAGATGAAATATATGCCGCACCTGGTAATGCTGGTATTGCAAAGCTAGCTATGTGTGTAAATATTAAGGATACTGAAGTTGAAAAGATTGTTGAATTCGCTAAGGCTGAGGCAATTGATTTAGTTGTTATCGGACCTGAAGCAAGCTTAGCTTTAGGTATTGTTGATGAATTAAAGAAAAATAATATAAAGGTATTTGGACCAACTAAGGCAGCAGCTAGAATAGAATCTAGTAAGAATTTTGCTAAAGATTTAATGCTTAAATATAATATTCCTACTGCAGGATATGAAGTTTTTGAAAAATATGAAGAAGCATTAAATTATGTAAAGAAATCATCATTCCCAACTGTAATTAAATATGATGGATTAGCAGCTGGTAAGGGTGTAGTTATAGCAAATAATTTGAATGATGCTGATAGTGCTTTAAAAGATATGCTACTTGATGATAAATTTGGTCATGGAAAAGTAGTTATTGAGGATTATTTAGAAGGACCTGAATTTTCATTTATGTGTTTTGTAAATGGTGAGAATGTTTATCCTCTTGAAATGGCACAAGATCATAAAAGAGCATACGATAATGATATGGGACCAAATACAGGAGGTATGGGTGCTTATTCACCACTTCCATTTATAACAGAAGAAGATTATAATTATGCATTAAATGAAATAATGATAAAAACTGCAAGAGCACTTGTTAATGAGAATTGTTCATTTACTGGTGTTTTGTATGGTGGTTTAATGAAAACTAAAAATGGTATTAAAGTAATAGAGTTTAATGCTAGATTTGGTGATCCAGAAACTGAAGTTGTATTACCAAGATTAACATCTGATATTTTTGATGCATTTAACGATGTTGTTGATGGTAAAAATCCAACATTAACTTGGAGTACTGATGCAACAATTGGTATAGTATTAGCATCAAAAGGTTATCCAGGCGAATATAAGAAGGGCTTTGTTATTGAAGGTGCTGATAGTGATGATATTTATCATATGGGTACTAAGATTGATGAAGCTGGAAATTTAGTTACTAATGGTGGTAGAGTATTATTTGCTGTTGCTAATGGTAAGACTTTAGCAGAAGCTAATAAAAAAGCTCTAGCTTTAGTAGAAAAAATAAAATGTGAAAATTTATTCCATAGAACTGATATAGGTGCTAAGGCATTTAGAAAGTAAGGTGTTAATATATGGCAATTATTATAAGTGGTAAAGAATTATCTTTACAAAAAAAGGAAATAATGAAACAAAAGGTTTCTACTTTTGAAGAAAAATATGGAAGATTACCTAAGCTTTCTGTAATTTTAGTTGGTGATAATCCAGCAAGTGTATCTTATGTTACTGGTAAAGGTAAAGCATGTGCAGAAATTGGTATTTTAAATGAAACTATCAAATTACCAGAATCAACTACACAAGAAGAATTGTTAAATGTTATTGAAAAATTAAATAAAAATGTATTAGTTGATGGTATTTTAGTACAATTACCATTACCAAAGCATATTGATTCTAACAGTGTAATTAATGCTATAAAGCCTGAAAAGGATGTTGATGGTTTCCATCCACAAAATGTAGCTGCCTTATATTTGAAACAAAAGGGAATATTGCCATGTACACCAAGAGGTATAATACAAGTTTTAGATAGCAAAAATTTACCTATTCAAGGAAAGAAAGCTGTAGTTGTTGGTAGAAGTAATATTGTTGGTCTTCCTGTTGCCAAGATGTTATTAGATAGAAATGCTACTGTTGTTATTGCACATAGTAAAACATATAATTTGCCTGAAGTTTGTAGAGAAGCTGATATATTAATTGCTGCAGTTGGTAGAGCAAGAATGATTACTGCTGATATGGTAAAAGATGGAGCTGTAGTGATTGATGTTGGAGTAAATAGAGATCCTGAAACTGGTAAGCTTTGTGGTGATGTTGATTTTGAAAATGTAAAAGAAAAAGCATCATATATTACAAAAGTTCCTGGTGGCATTGGTCCTATGACTATCTCATGCTTGATGGAGAATACAATTGAGTGCTATTTGGAGCATGTTGGAGGTAACAAGTAATGATTGAAAGATATTCAAGAAAGATAATGCGTGATATTTGGACTGAGGAAGCTAAATTTGATGCATATCTTAAAGTTGAAATAGCTAACGCTAAGGCTTGGAGTGAGCTTGGTGTAGTTCCAAAAGAGGATTTGCCAAAGCTAGACAAGGCAACATTTAATGTAGATAGAATTAAAGAAATTGAAGCTATAACAAAGCATGATGTTGTTGCTTTCACAAGATGCGTTGGTGAATCACTTGGTGATGAAAAGAAATGGATTCATTATGGTTTAACTTCAACAGATGTTGTTGATACAGCTAATGGATATATGCTTAAGAAAGCAAATGAAATATTAAGAAAAGATATTCATGATATAATGAATGTAATTAAGAAAAGAGCTATTGAGTTTAAGATGACTCCATGCATTGGTAGAACTCATGGTATGCATGCTGATATTACATCTTTCGGATTAAAATGGGCATTATGGTATTCAGATATGACAAGATGCTTAGAAAGATTTGAATATGCATGTAAAGAAGTTGAGGTTGGCAAATTATCTGGAGCTGTAGGTAATTTTGCAAATATTCCACCTCAAATTGAAGAATATGTATGTAAGGATTTGGGTATTGATTATGCTAAAATATCTACTCAAGTACTACAACGTGATAGACATGCACATTATATGGGCTGTTTAGCACTTATTGCTTCAGAATTAGAAAAGATGGCACTTGAGGTAAGGAATTTATCTCGTCAAGAGGTTAAAGAAACTGAAGAATTCTTTAACAAAGGACAAAAGGGTTCTAGTGCTATGCCACATAAGAGAAACCCTATTTCATCTGAAAATATTTGTGGCTGTGCAAGAGTAATGCGTGGTTATATGGACACATTCTATCAAAATATAGCATTATGGCATGAAAGAGATATTTCTCATTCATCTACAGAACGTATTATTTTACCAGATGCTACTGAATTATTGGATTATATGTTAAATAGATTTAAGGGTATTTTAGAGAATTTAACTGTATTCCCAGAAAAGATGATAGAAGATATTAATTTAACTCATGGTGTTATTTTTGCTCAAAGAGTATTATATAAGTTAATTGAAAAAGGATTTGTAAGAGAAAAAGCATATGATACTGTTCAGCCTATTGCTATGAAGGCTTTAGAGACTAAAGTTCATTATAGAGATTTATTAAAGGCTGATTCAACTATTTCATCTGTATTAACTAATGAAGAGATAGATTCGTGCTTTACTTTAGATTATTATTTAGTAAATGTTGATTATATTTATAATCGTTTAAATATAAAATAAAAGGAGGGTTATTATGCAAAACGAGAAAATATTAGTTCTTGATTTTGGCGGACAATATAACCAATTAATTGCACGTAGAGTACGTGAATGTAATGTATATTGTGAAGTTCATCCTTATAGTATGAGCTTAGATAAAATTAAAGAATTTAATCCAAAGGGAATAATATTTACTGGTGGACCAAATTCTGTATTCGGAGAAGAAGCTCCACTTGTAGATAGTGAGTTATTTAAGATGGGTTATCCTATTTTAGGTATTTGTTATGGATGTCAGACAATTGCTCATTTATGTGGTGGTCAAGTATCTCATGCTGATAAGCGTGAATATGGTAAAACTATGGTAAATGTTGATGTTAAGTCAAAATTATTTAAGTATGTTAATGAAGAAACACAAGTTTGGATGAGCCATACAGATTTTGTTTCTAAATTACCTGATGGATATAAAATAATTGCTAAAACTCCATCTTGTCCTGTTTCTGCTATGGAAAATGAGGAAAAGAAAATATACGCAGTTCAATTCCACCCTGAAGTAAACCATTCATTAGAAGGTATGCAAATGCTTAAGAACTTCGTATATGATGTATGTGGTTGTAAGGGCGATTGGAAAATGGATGATTTTGCTAAAACAACTATTAAAACATTACGTGAAAAGATTGGTAATGGTAAGGTTTTATGTGCATTATCAGGTGGTGTAGATTCTAGTGTTGCTGCTGTATTATTATCTAAGGCAGTTGGTAAACAATTAACATGTGTATTTGTTGATCATGGTCTTTTAAGAAAGAATGAAGGCGATGAGGTAGAGGCAGTATTTGGACCTCAAGGACCTTATAAGTTAAATTTCATTAGAGTAAATGCACAAGAAAGATTTTATGCAAAATTAAAAGGTGTTACTGAGCCTGAACGTAAGCGTAAGATAATTGGTGAAGAATTTATTAGAGTATTCGAAGAAGAAGCTAAGAAGATTGGTGCTGTTGATTATCTTGTTCAAGGTACTATTTATCCAGATGTTATTGAATCTGGTTTAGGTAAGAGTGCAACAATTAAGTCACATCATAATGTTGGCGGTCTTCCTTCAGTAGTTAATTTTAAAGAAATTGTTGAACCATTAAGATTGTTATTCAAAGATGAGGTTAGAAAGGTAGGATTAGAATTAGGTATTCCTGATTATTTAGTATTCCGTCAACCATTCCCAGGACCTGGTCTAGGTATTAGAATTATTGGTGAAGTAACTGCAGAAAAGGTTAAGATTGTTCAAGAAGCTGATTATATTTATAGAGAAGAAATAGCTAAAGCTGGTGTTGATAAGTCTTGTAATTTAGGTCAATATTTTGCAGCTTTAACTAATATGCAATCAGTAGGTGTTATGGGTGATGAAAGAACATATGATTATGCAATTGCACTTCGTGCTGTTCAAACATCAGATTTCATGACTGCTGACTGGGCAAGAATCCCTTATGATGTATTAGATATCATTTCAAGAAGAATCGTAAATGAGGTTAGAGGTGTAAATAGAGTACTTTTAGATTGCACATCTAAACCACCAGCAACAATCGAATTTGAATAATAATAAGGCTGAGAAAAATCAGCCTTTTATTTTTTTTGTGTTGACATATTTAATCTGTAGTACTATAATTAATACAGATAATACAGTTAATACAGATGCGATAGGAGATGATGATATGATTTTTAATAATAATGGTAATGTATTTGAACAAATTGCAGATAATTATATAAAGATGATAACATCAGGTGCTATCAAAGAGGGGGAGTATTTGCCTTCTTGTAGGGATTTAGCTAGGGATTTAGGTATTAATCCTAATACTGTACAAAGGGCTTATACGCTACTTGAAGAAAAAGGATATGTAACTAAGGTATTAAAAAAGGGAGTATATGTTTCATATTCAAATGAAAATAAGCTTGAGGACGAATTGAAACAAGATATTATTAAGTATAAGAATAGTGGATTAAGTAAGGAAGAAATTATGAATATTGTAGAAGAAGTATATGGTGGTGATAATAATGCTAAAGATTAATGGAATATATAAAAGTTTTAATGATAAAGAAGTATTAAAAGATATTAATTTAAATATTCCAGATGGAAAGGTATTAGGTTTATGTGGTATTAATGGTGCTGGTAAGTCAACACTATTACGTATTATTAGTGGTGTATATTTAGCAGATAGTGGATCTGTAACTATTAATGATGAAGAAATATATGATAATGAGGCTATTAAAAAAGAAATGTTTTTTTTGCCTGATGAGCCTTATTATGATTATAATTCTACGCCAGACTCTATTGTTAAAATATATAAAGCAATGTATGATTTGGATTTAGATATTTATTATAAAAATATAAATCATTTTAAGATTCCTCTTAAAAAGAGAATTATTAAATTCTCTAAGGGTATGAAGCGTCAGGTATTTATATCTATCGCATTTGCGATAAAGCCTAAGTATTTATTATTAGATGAAGCTTTTGATGGCTTAGATCCTTTTGCTAGACTTTATTTTAAAAGAGAAATTGTAGATATGGTAACTGAGAATAATACTACTGTTATTATCGCTTCTCATTCATTAAGAGAATTAGAGGATATATGTGATACTTTTGCAATAATAGATAAGAATAGAATAGCTGCGAGTGGTGAATTATTTGAGGCACTTGATAAGATACATAAGTATCAAATTGCATTTAGTGAAAAGATTAGTGAGAATGATTTCCCTAAAATATATAAGACATTCCATCAGGATGAAAGAATTGTCAGAATTGTATCAGATATTTCTATGGAAGAATTAAGCAAGAAAATAAAGGATTTAAATCCTTTGTTTATAGATGTATTACCTGTTAATTTTGAGGAAATGTTTAATACTGTTATAGAAGAGGGAGGATATCTAGAATGAAAAATTTGACATTATTTTATATTAAAAAAAGACTTCCTTTATTCTTAATAGTGTTAGGTCTATCAGTTATTGTATCTTTAGTATATATTGGTACTGTATCCTTTTATATAGAATCAAAAAGATATGATAATGGTGTTTTTATAAAAGAAGGACTTGCGTTAGTAAATACAGGTGTACCTTTATTAAGTGTTATAATGATTATTTTAGCAACTATAGTACCAGTATATGAATTTAGTTTTAAGATGAGAAAAACAGGATGCGATTTATTTTATTCACTTCCTATTAAAAGAAAGAAATTATTTATCTTTAAATATATATTTGGCATTTGTGAAATGCTAGCAATATTTTTAGTTATTTTTATTATTGTTAGTACATATGCTATAGCTACTTTATCAGGTAAAGAATTCTTAGATAATATTTTCCATCCAGGATATTATTATTTATATTTAATTGTAATAATATTTATGGGTATCTTATTATATTCATGGGTATCATTCTTTTATACAAGAGGAAAAACTATCTTAGATGGTGTTGTTGGAGTTATTTTATCTAGTATTATAGTTATGGCTATAACATTCGGATTATTTGTGTATATTTATGATATGATTGATTATAAAAGCCCAGTTAAGGAATATTTAATGGGTTATCATTATCCTCCACAAGCAGTTCTTTATGAAATGGGTTATTTCATTGAACAATTAATAAAAGGAAATGAAATAGAATATAGTATAGTTCCAACTATTATTGGTATGGGAGCTTCTGCATTAAGTGTACCTCTATTTATTATATTCTCAGGACATGATAAGGCAGAAGAATCTCAGGATATTAGTAATAGTATATTCTTATATAAAACTATGTTACCAATTTTAATTGTTTCATTATTCTTATTCTGTGAGGTTAGTAATTTTAGCTTTATTGCAATAGTTATTGGTGGATATATAGGTTATGCTATTTATAATAGACATTTCTTACTTAAAAAGAATGATTTGATAGTATTTTCTATAAGCTTAATATTAGGTTTTGGATTAATGTTTTTGAAATTAGCATTTTAAACAATCTTTATTTTTATAATATAAGTGATATAATTATTTAGTAGATATTTAATTTAAGTGAGTATTTATATGACATTTGAGGAAAAGATTAAGTGCTCTAGAGTGGTTGCTGAAGGAGTACAGAAAAAGGGTTATAAAATTAAGACAAGGAAATCACGATGGTTAGGCATCGTTTTTTCTCTTCTTATTATTGCTTATACTTTAACAACTACTATATTAAAAATAAAGAAAACAGATTTATCAAGTGCTCCTTTAATTGATCAAGTAGTAATAGTAGTTTCATTTGTGGCGATTATTCTAAAGGTAATTTTTAGTTTTACTTTATCTATAATCAAAAAAAGTGTATATTCTATGAATCATTTAGGAACTTATAATATTATTGAGGCATTATCTAATATTAATTTAGGTGTTATATTTGCTGCTAATTTTTATAATTATTACACATTATTGAATATATATGAATTGTGGGATAGTAAAATAGCATTTATTGATAATGTTAGATTATTATTTTTAGAGGATGGATTTAAGACATTCTTATTTATTGTTACAATTTTGATTAATGTTCCTTTAATTGTTAAATTGTTATTATTTTCATTAGGTAATGGGTTGATATTATATTTAGGTATTGTATTAATTCCATTTTCTCCATTTATATTTACATATATTATTAAGGATAATAATAGATTGTTCTATGAATTTGAGGATTATGATAAAGATTATTATATAGTTAGAAGAAGATATGTCGAAAAGAAATCATACGGATTATTTATGGGGTTAAAGAAATTATTATTATTTATACTTATTGCTGTTGGATTTTTGGTTTTAGCAATTAATTTATATGGTAAACCATTAAGATTAATAACATGGGGAGAATTCGCTCAATATTTTTTGCCATTTATAATTGGATATGGTTATATTATTGGATTAGCATTTTTATTAAAAATAAAAAATGATTCAATATTAATGCAACAAAAGAAACATTTAGTTAATGCTGAATCATTAGAATATGTTCAAACTATTAAGAAAGTTAATAAAACTAATTAATAATTAAATGTTAGTATTAATTTATGCGATAATTTATTTATCGCTTTTTCTTATTACATTTTTTCTTGAAATATGAAATTTTAGTAGTATAATTAATTTGCGAATGATTTGCAAATTGGGGTGAAAAAGTGGAAAAAGGATATAATACTAAGCCTAAAGAGTATATATTAAGCTTTTTAAAGAATCATAAGAATAAGAGATTTAGTGTTAAAGAGATGTATGATTCTATTATAGGAGAAGGATATAATATTAATCTCGCTACTATATATAGAAATGTTAATACGCTAGAAAATGAAGGTGTTTTATTAAGGCATCAGGGTAATGATACTAATTATTGTACATATCAGTATGTTGAAAATAGCGATTGTTTAGCACATTTCCATTTTGAATGTATAAAATGTGGAAAGGTATCACATTTAGGTGCTAAGGAAACTAATGATTTTTTAAGATTGATTAAAAATAAATTATATTTTACTGTTGAACCACAGAATACTTATATTAGGGGTTTATGTAATCAGTGTAAAGGGGTTTTTATTGGAATATGAAAAAGATTTTATGTTTATTAAGTATATTGTTTGTTAGTATTGTTATGCTTGTAAGTTGTGCAGGTAATACAAGTTATGATATAGTCGCTACTAATTTTCCAGGATATGATGCGGCTATGAGTGTATTATATGGTAATGTTAGAGGCACTGATAATGGTAGAGTAAAGATGTTATTAAAGCCTGGTTTTGATATACATAGCTATGAGCCAAGTGCTACTGATATAAGAAGTGTTTTAAATTGCAAGGTATTTATTTATGTTGGTGGTGAATCCGATTCTGAATGGGTAGAATCTGATATATTAGGCAATGTTAAGGCTAAAGATATTAAGATTATTAGTATGTTTGAAGTGTTAAAGGATAGATTAATACTTGAAGATGGAGAAGAAGATGAATATGATGAACATGTTTGGTTAGATCCATCGAATTTTAAAATGGTTATTAATGCTATTAAGGATGCTATGATTGAAATAGATAGCGAAAATAAAGAAACATATATTAATAATGTTGAATCTGTATTTAAAAATATAGATACTGTTGATTACAATACAAAATATGGAATTGATGAAAATAATATAAAAGAGATTGTTGTGGCTGATAGAAATCCTTTTGCATATTTTGCAAAATATTATGGTATAAAGATAACAGGAGCTTTAAATGGATGTTCATCTGATAAGAATGTTCCTTTAAAGAAGATAATTGAATTAAAGAATTGTGTTGAAGAAAATAGATTTTTTTCAATATATAAGATAGAATTATCAGATGGTGCTATAGCTAAGAGTGTATATAATGAAGTTTTAAATGATGTGGATAATGGTAAATATAAAACTGCCCCACCTACAACAAGAACATTGTATTCTATGCAAAATATTAGTTTAGAAGATTTTAATGATGGTATGACTTATTCTAGGTTTATGAGCAGTAATAGTAATGCAATTAATAATGTATATAAAATAGATATTAGTTAAAGTTTGGAGTGATTTTTGTGGCTATATTAAAGGTTAATAATTTAGTATTAGGTTATGAAAATGATATAGTTATAAATAATATTTCTTTTGATGTTAATAAAAAAGATTTTATTTTGGTAATTGGTTCTAATGGTGTTGGAAAATCGACATTAATTAAGGGTATATTGGGTATTATTAAGCCGATTAGTGGTAATGTTATTTATGATGAAATTGAAAAGAATAATGTAGGATATATGCCACAAGAAGCTAAGGTTGATAGTAATTTTCCTGCAAGTGTTATGGAGATTGTTTTATCTGGATTGATTAATAAAATGGGTATTAGACCATTTTATAATAAAAAGGATAAGGAAAGAGCATTAAATACATTAAAGATATTACATATTGAAGAGTTGAAAAATAGAAGCTTTAGTGAATTATCGGGTGGACAAAGACAGAAGGTACTTTTAGCTAGAAGCTTGTGTGCTACTACTGATTTATTGGTATTAGATGAACCAAGTAATAATTTGGATCAGGAATCTAAGATAGATTTTTATACTACATTAAAGCATTTGAATGAAGGTCATGGTATTACTATTATTATGATTACTCATGATGTTGATAGAGATAGAGATTCCCTAATTGGTAATAAGGTTTTAGAATTAAGAAAAAATGGATATTTCTATGGAAAGACAGAAGAGTATATGGAGGAATACGGTTATGATTCTTAATATATTTGAGATGTTTAGTTATGAGTTTATTGTTAAAGCTTTAGTTGTTGGTATTTGTATTTCTTTATGTTCAAGTTTATTGGGCGTTAATATGGTATTAAAGAATAAATCAATGATAGGTGATGGATTATCACATGTAGCTTTTGGAGCTTGTGCTATTGCTGTATGTTTAAATTGGGCACCTTTATTGGTATCAATACCTGTTGTTATTGTTGCGTCATTTTTTATATTAAAGTTAAATAATAAGAATAAAGTATATGGTGATAGCCTGATTGCTTTATTTGCTACATCAAGTTTGGCTATTGGATATATATTGATACATACTGTTGGTGTTAATGTTGATATTGAGAATTATTTATATGGTAGTATTTACGGTATAAGTAATTTAGAGTTAGTATTAAGTATATGTTTATTAGTTTTAGTGTTAGGAGCTTTTATATTGTTTTATAATAGAATATTTAGTGTAACATTTGATGAGGAATTTTCTAAGTCTTGTGGAATTAAAACTGGATTATATAGTATTATTGTATCTATATTATGTTCATTAACTGTTGTGTTAGGTATGAAGGTTATGGGAACATTGTTAGTATCTAGTTTAATTGTATTTCCTGTATTATCTTCAAGACAAATATTTAAAACATATAAGGGTGTTGTTATAGCTAGCGGTATTATTTCTGTTTTATGTATATTTATTGGTATTGTATTGAATTTTTATATTGATTTACCTGTTGGGGCTACTATAGTTGTTGTTAATTTAGTTGTGTTTATTTTAATGTTAATTATTGGTAAAATAGTTAGAAGATAGTTTTAAAACCTGTGGTTAGATGCTGCAGGTTTTATTTTGTTTATAAATGTGATAAAATATATTTATACAAATCGATTATCAATTTTATAAGGAGTTGGTCTTATGAAGCTTAATTTGACTGAGACTTTATATGCATTATCTTTTGCGTTAGATACTGTTCAGTATGAGATGGGTGGTATTTCTAATGAGCATGGTAAGCATGTGGCGTTTATTTCTTTTTTAATGGGTAAGTATTTGAATTATGATAATGATAAATTAAATGATTTAGTAGGATTAGCAATATTGCATGATAATGCTTTTACTGAATATGTTAGAGAAGAATACAATGGCGGAGAATTATATGATTATGATGAATTAACTGATGATAAAGATATTAGCAAATTGAGAGCTGGTTTTTTATCAAATCCTATGCATAATGTTGTAGGAGAAGAAAATATTAGGTTAATTCCTTTTAGAACGAATGTAAAGGATGTTATTTTATATCATCATGAGAACGCAGATGGATCTGGACCACTTCATAAGAAAGAAAATGAAACTAACGAAATGGCACAGATAATTCATATAGCAGATATGATTGATGTATTATTTGATTTGAAATCTATGGACGAAGATGATTATAAAGTAGCAATAGAAAAGATTAAAAAACTTGAGGGTAAGTTATTTTCAAAGAAAATGATTGATACATTAATTAATTCTTTAAAATATAGTGATATAGAGGATTTACAGAAAAAAGGTGTTATTCCATATTTAAAGATTAATTTAAAAAGTGATACATATGATTATAGCGATGAAGAGATAAGAAACATTTGTAAATTTTTTGCTAAAATTGTGGATTATAAGTCATCTATTACTAAAAATCATTCTTTAGGTGTAGCTGATAAGTGTTATAAGATGGCTAAATATTATGGATTTGATGATGATAAAGCAATTAGATTTTATTTTGCTGGAGCGTTTCATGATATAGGTAAGCTTATTATAAATAATGATATATTAGAAAAGCCAGGTAAGTTGACTCAATCTGAATTTGAGCATATTAAAAACCATGCTAAAGCAACAGAGGTAATATTATCAAGTATTTCGGGGTTAGAGGATATTACTACTTGGGCATCAAGGCATCATGAGAAATTAGATGGTAGTGGATATACATCAAGTATTCCTGGTATTGAATTGACTTTTGAGGATAGACTTTTAGCATGTATAGATATTTATCAAGCGTTGATAGAAAAGAGAAGTTATAAAGGAAATTTTGGTCATAAGGAATCTATTGATATTATGATGGAGATGGCTAATGATAACAAGATAGATAAGAATATTGTTAAGGATATTAGCGAGTATTTTAACAATTAGTATTTACATTGATAGATTATTGATGTATAAATAGTTGTTGTTTAAAATATTTGGAAAGAGAAAGGTTTATAAAATGGATAAGAAAACATTAAGTATCGTATCTTTAGTTTGTGGTATTTTAACTTGTGTTGTTGCATTATTTTACTTCATACAAACAATTATCACTTTAACTAATTTTTCTGGTGATGCAACTGCGAAAGCTAATTTTTACATTGCATTTTTAGCAGTAATATTTGCTTTAGCTGCAGTAGGATTTGGTATCGTTGGTTATTTTATCATTAAAGCTTATTTAGATAAGAAAGATTATGATAAGATGATTTTACCAGCATTAATTTATTTTTGCTATGAAGCAGTAGCATGTTTTATGGCTATGTGCTTTTGGGGATTTGATAGTGCAAAAGCATGGGTTACTATAATATTAGGTATAGCTGGTATAATTATTATATTATTACCTAAGCTTTCAAAGCTTGATGGTAAGACAAGCCAAGTTTTAGTATTAGTTGCTATTGTATTAGCTTTAGTATTATCAATTGTTGGTTTAGTATATGCTGGCGGATTATCTATAGCTACATATATTTTCACTATGCTTTTATTTATTGCTTTATTTATTTACTATTTATTTGTTATGATTGGTAGCAACAATAAAACAGCTAATGAATAATAATTAATAATATGTTAAAACTGTTAAAATCTAGTGCGATTTTAACAGTTTTTTTTATTTTATATAAAATTATACTTTAGTATTTTAAGTTATTATATTATAATAAATATAAGATACACGTTTTATATGAAAGGATTAAATGAATATGGGAAATGATATTAGAAATGTCGTAGTTTTAGGCCACCAAGGTAGTGGTAAGACTACATTAGTAGAAGCAATTGCTTCTGTAGCCCTTAATTTACCTAAGGGTGCTGTTGAGAAAGGAACTACTATAAGTGACTATTTACCAGAAGAAAAGGCAAAGTTATCTTCAGTTAGATTAAGCGTTGTTCCAGTTACTTACAATAATTGTAAGATTAACTTTATTGACGCTCCAGGTAATGATGATTTTATTGGTGAGGCTATTGCGGCAGTCGGTGTTGTTAAGGGTGCTATTTTAGTACTTGATGCACAGGCTAAGGTAGAAGTTGAAACTGTTAAGCATTGGAATATGCTAAGAAAGAAAAATATTCCTACTCTTATTTATGTTAATAAGATGGATAAAGAAAATATTAATTTTGAGGATGTATTAGCTGATATAAGAGAAAAATTAGGTAAGAATGCAATTCCTTTCTGTTATCCTATGGGACATGATAATAATTTTGATGGTTTTATTAATGTAGTTACATTAAAGGCTAGAAAGTATAATGGTAAAGAATGCGAAGATGCTGAAATATACGATGATAAGAAACAAAAGGTATTTGAATTACATAATACAATGGTAGAGGCTGTTGCTGAAACAAGCGAAGAATTATTAGATAAATTCTTTGGTGGTGAACCTTTAACTAATGAAGAGATTCATAATGGTTTAAGAACTGGTGTATTAAATGGTGATTTAACACCTGTATTAGTTGGTTCTGCTTTAAAGAACATTACTATTCATACAGCACTTAATATGTTGATCGACTATTTACCTTCACCAAGTGATTTAAATCCTATTGAAGCAAAGGATGAAAATGATAAGACTGTAACTATTAAAACTTTAGATGAAGAACCATTTAGTGCTTTTGTTTTCAAAACTACTGTAGATTCATTTAGTGGTGTTTCATCAATATTTAAAGTAAATTCAGGTGTTCTAAAGGCTGGAGATACTGTATATATACCTAATTTAAAGAAAACTGTTGCGTTAAACCAAATATTTACATTATTTGGTTCTAAGCAAAACCAAGTTAATGAGCTTAAGGCTGGAGATATTGGTTGTGTAAATAAGGTTGATGGACTTGAAACATCTATGACATTATGTAGTCCAAAGGCTAAGGTTATTTATAGTCCAATTGATTTCCCAACTGCAGTTTATTTTAAGGCATTAATTACTGCTAATAAGAATGATGATGACAAGTTAGGTACTACTTTACAAAAGATGATGCTTGAGGATAAGTCTATTGAGGTTAAGCGTAATCATGAAACTAATCAATTATTAATTGGTAGTTTGGGATTAGGTCATTTGAATTTCATATTAGAAAGAATGAAAAATTCATATAAATTAAATGTTACAACTGAGGATAGTAAGGTTGTATATAGAGAAACTATAAAAACATCAGCTGTTGGTGATGGTAGATATATTAAGCAATCTGGTGGATCTGGATTCTATGGCGTTGTACAAATGGAATTTAAACCAGCTCCAGAAAATACATTCTCAGAAGAAGTGTTTGGTGGTGCGGTACCTAAGAATTATTTCCCTGCAGTAGAAAAAGGTTTCTATGAAGCATGTGAAAAAGGATTATTGGCTGGTTTCCCAGTAATTGGCGTACATGCTATATTAAAAGATGGTAAATATCATGATGTAGATTCAAATGAATTAGCATTTAAGAATGCAGCAATATTAGCATTTAAGGATGCTTATATGAAATGTAAACCTACTATTTTGGAACCAATTATTAAAATAGTAGTTACTATTCATCCTGATGATACAGGAACAATATTATCTGATTTAAACACTCGTAGAGCTAAGATTATTGGTGTAGATATTAATACATCTAAGAATCAAAAGATTACTGCGTTAGTTCCTGAATCTGAAATATTAGAATATGTTAATGATTTAAAATCTATGACTCAAGGCGCTGGATATTTCAATAGAACATTTGATGGATATGAAGAGGCTCCTCAATATGTACAAGAAAAGATTTTAAAAGCAGCTAATAAGTAATTATAATATTTGGGGCATTTGCTTGCCCCTTTTATTTTGATTAATAATGACTAATGGTCATTGACTAATAGTCATTATTGTATTATAATGCAGTAGGGACGTGATGATATGGGTATTAGAGATGAGAAAGCATTGCAAACAAAAAATAAAATAATTGAAGCAGCAAGGTCTTTAATTAAAGAAAAAGGTATAGATAATGTATCAGTAGATGATATAACTAAGCTTGCTGGGGTAGCCAAAGGCTCTTATTATGTTTATTTTAAGAAAAAGGAAGATATAGTAGGAGAAATTGGTTGTATGGAGTTTAGATATATTAATGATGAGATTAATAGTGTGGATTCTGATATAGTATCTAAACTAGATTATTATTTTAAAAGATACAAAGAAAGTGTAACTCTGTTAGGAATTGAAATTTCAAAGTGTTGGTTACAAAATAATTTGAATTGTAGATGTAAGCTTGAATATGATTATAATACTATTTCTAATATGTTAAAGAATAGTTTGAATAAGAATGAATTAAAAAAAGATGTTGATATATCTTTATTATCATATAAAATTATTTCTACTTTATATGGGCTAATGCTAATTTGGATTATGTCAGATGGACAATTGAAATTTGATGATGAAAATATAGGAATTGGGGCTAAGGAGCTATTATTACCTTATTTGGAGGTTTGTGATGAAAGAATATAGGCAAGAATTATTAACCGGCGAAAGAGCAATGTATAATACTCATGGGGCAGTATTTTATGATACAACATTCTCTGATGGTGAATCGCCACTTAAAGAATCAAGTGAAATTGAATTAAGAAATTGTATTTTTAAATGGAAATATCCATTATGGTATTCTAAAAATATTAAGGTTTTTAATACTACTTGGCTTGATACAGCAAGATCAGGAATTTGGTATACTGATAATATTTACATTAAAGATTCATTTATTGAAGCGCCAAAACAATTTAGAAGGTCAAAGAATATAACTATTGAAAATACAATGATACCAAATGCAGAAGAATTTTTATGGTCATGCGAAAATATTACTATGAAAAATGTACAAGCTAAAGGACATTATTTTGGTATGAATTCATCTAATATTAAAATAGATAATTTCACATTGGCAGGTAATTATGCTTTTGATGGAGCTAAGAATATTGAAATAAGAAATGCAAAGATGAATTCAAAAGATTCTTTTTGGAATTGTGAAAATGTAATTATATATGATTCAACAATAATTGGAGAGTATTTAGGATGGAATAGTAAGAATATAACACTTATTAATTGTACAATTGATTCTAATCAGGGAATGTGTTATATGGATGGAATCAAAATGATAAATTGTAAATTATTGAATACAGATTTGTCATTCGAATTATGTAGTGATGTTGATGCAGTGATAACTACTAAAATTGATTCAGTTAAGAATCCTAAGAATGGTAGAATAGAAGCTTTATCTATTGGAGAGGTTATATTAGATGATAATATGATTGATCCTAAGAAGACCACAATTATTACAAAGGAGTAGTTATGTATAATTTTGATAAATGTGCTAATAGGTTAAATGTAAGTTCGTTAAAATGGAAATATAAGGATGTTCTTCCTATGTGGGTAGCTGATATGGATTTTGATACTATGCCAGAAGTTAAAAATGCGATTATAGATAGAACTAATTTAGGTGCTTTAGGCTATACTGATACACCTAAAGAATATTTTATAGCATTTAAGGATTTTTGGAAAAGACATCATCATGTAGATATTGATATAAATTCTATGATATTTTCTACAGGGGTAGTTCCGGCAATATCAAGTGTTGTAAGAAAGCTTACTAATGTTTGTGATAAAATAATGGTAATTACGCCAACATATAATATATTTTTTAATTCAATTTTAAATAATAATAGAATTCCTGTTGAGACAGACTTATATTTAGAAGATGGTAAATATAAATTAGATTTTAACGATTTTGAGAATAAGATTAAATCTGGTGTTAAAATGCTGATATTATGTAATCCACAAAATCCTATTGGAAAAATCTGGGATATTGAAGAATTAAAAAGAATAGCTAAAATATGTAAAGATAATAATGTAATTGTATTATCAGATGAAATACATTCAGATATTGTAAATCCAGGAAAAGAATATAATAGTACTTTATTAATTAATGATTTTAAAGATGTTTTAGTTTTATGTATAAGCGCATCTAAATGCTTTAATTTGGCAGGTTTACAAGGAGCTTGTGTTGTTGTTCCTAACGAGAGTATGAGAAAACTTGTTGATAGAGGGTTGAATACTGATGAGGTAGCTGAAGGTAATGCTTTTGTATATAGTGCGTTTATAAGTGCTTTAAATAATGGCGATACTTGGCTTAAAGAAATGAATGAATATGTATATAATAATAAAAAGTATTTAAAGGAATTTATCGATAAGAATATTAAAGAATTTAAATATGAAATTGCAGATTCATTATATTTAGCTTGGGTAGATGTTAGTGATATTTGTGAAGATGGTTTATTTTTATGCAATTATTTAAAGGATAATGCAAAGGTATATTTTTCTTATGGGGAAGAATATGGTAAATCATTTAAAGGCTTTATTAGAATTAATCTAGCAACATCTTTTGAAAATTTAAAAGAAGGATTAAATAGATTATTGGAAGGTATTAATTTATATAAAAAAGAATATCTAAAATAGAAAAACACTTGGAATAAAATCCGAGTGTTTTTATCTTATTTATTAATTTATTTTTTCTTTTTATTCCAAATATCAATAGGCACAAATTGTAGTTTACCACATTCAGGGCAATATAGTTTTGGATATTTTTTACCATTCCAAAATTCATCAACATCTTCCCAACTGACATTTAATTCTTGATAATCGCAATCTAAACATTTAAGATCAATAGTTTCATCATATATTTCACGTTCTGCATATTCATAAATCAGAGTTTTTATATCTTCATCTAATCTATTAATGTTTTTATCAATATCAACAAGAGGTTTGTTATATTCATCTTCCTCATAGTGACCATTAACATATTCGACTTCAAAATTAGGTATATTATAAGTGTAGAAATATATAGCACGTCTTAATTTTTCTTCTTTAGTTAATAATCTGCGTTTAATATTAAAGTCCATTTTATCCACCTATCTTAACACTCCTGTTGGATGTTCAATAAAATAATCTTCTAATGAACCGACTTGTTCGCCATCTTCAACTAATTTATAAGCATCAATTTCAAAAGGTGGTTCAGTTAAATCAGTTTTTTCACCATTTACTTTAAATGCAAAATTGCCTATTGATAATTTAGAAGTAGTAGAATTTACACTTAAGAATGGGTCAGTATTATTTTCTTTATCTGTAGAACCAACAATTGTTCCTAATACTGAATTTTTAATCATATATCCACCATTTACTGTTGGATATCCTTTACCAGCATCAGGAGTAGAATCATTATTTTTTAAATAATTCTTTATTCCTTTATATTCTACAGATTCCAAATAGATAGAAGCGTCTAATCCAGAAAGAATTCCTTCTGAAACATTTCCGTATTTATTAGCTTTAAAATATTCTGTATTATCAACTAATACATTATATACATATGCCATACCACCTCTTACTTTAGGTAGTCTAGTTTCTATATTTTTAATTGTACAATTAGCAAGTATAGCAACCATATACTTGTTATATGCATATTTGTCACCACTATCACACCATAAGAAGGCTTTCTTCTGAGGAATGGCATAAACATTCATAATAGTAGTAAATGATTTTCCACTATCTCTTAGGTTAAAATAGTATCTACAAGTTTTTTCGGAAGCAACATAATTTGTCTTATCAGCAGCATATACTTGATATTCTTGTTCAATTTTTTCCATCATTTTATATAAATAGCCATCAGGATCATCACTACCAGCTTTAAAATCACAATAAGTTACTTTAAGACCATTGGCACCTGTTCCGCCATAAGGTGCTCTAGATAATGTCTCATATGAGTCATAAACAGGATTGGCAAAATCTATCTGTCCATCAAATGATTTTCCAAATGTACAATGATCAATCCAAACATTCTCACTATGTGAAATTTTAAAATATGCCCATGGTGCAGCATCATAATCTCCAATTTTTGTTAAATCGGTAGTGGTAGAATCTTCCCACATCCATATTTCATCCATTTCTAAATTTCTAAATGAAACATCCTTACAGCTTAATACATTAAATCCTGCATGTGTTATTTTGGCTCCATTTTTAGAATAGATTAATAAATCGGTCATGTTTTCTACTTTGATTTGACTTATACCAGAAGCCTTAATGTCAGGATCTTTATAATATTTTGTTGAATCTTCTAGTGCATGATTTTTATCCCAATTCATAAATGTTGATGAACTTGCACCCAAATCTTTTATTAAATTATAACCTAAATCTAAATCACAAGTTAGTTCTATTACCTTTACTTTACCTTCTTTTGTTAATTCCTGTTCGAAAGTAACTCGTGAAGTATCTATATCTTTATAATATGTTAATTCATTTGTATAAACTGTATCGTCTGGATTCCAAGCAGTATTTGATGGTATTCGAACATAATCATCACCATCTTTTAAATATATTACTCTTGTTACCCATTTTTTCCATTGGCTTTCATTTTGTCTAACTGTTGATGAGGAAATAGTATCATATCCCTCACTTTTTAATAATCCTGTTGAAGTAGTAGTGTAAGTGTATTTTGCATCATACAATACTTCTAGGAATTCTTCTGCAGAAGATACCTTTCTGTATGCTGAAGTATTTTCGTATTGTTTATAATCGCCTAAGAAATCGATTCCTATTTTTATGTCCTTTTTAACTACAATAGGAGTTGTAGAATTAGGAGGAGTAACAGTAACCATTATTTCATATTCTCCTAAATCTTTTGGGGCAGTAGTAGTGTATTCACTATCTTGCGCCCCTTTTAATTTATATTGAATAGTAGAAGTGCATCCTTCTGGAGCAGTAAAAGGAATATTTATAGGTGCTCCTGTATATTCTATTACTGGAATAGATTCATTATCTTGTGAATCAATTGTATATACTGTAGGAATTTCGATTGTAATATCCTCAGGTGTAATTGTTGTAGTAGATGTAGATTGACTACTTGCTTCACTCGTTGTAGTTGGAGTAGAAGTTGGTGTAGTAGTTGTTGGTGTATTTTGCGAAGTAGTACTTGAAATTGCTGGTGTACTATTTCCACAAGATGCTAAAGTAAGTAATCCAATTGAGATTAGCATTATTTTTCCTATTTTTTTCATTTTTTCACCCTTTTTGATAAATATTACAAAAATTTTAACATATTTATTGTGTTAATTAAATATTTTTGAGAAAAATAGGCATTTTTATCCTTATTTATATTATAGGAATGAAATGTTAATCATATTATTTATTCAAAAAGTCAAAAAATCCTTTAGGTAAGCGTAAATTTTAAAAAATATAAAAAGTTGTTGCAATTGATTTTTGTTTTTGGTATAATGAAAGGGCTCTATGTCGAGCATGAATGGCTGTGAAGTGGGAGGTTGCTGACACACCGAAGAGCGTTGTCATTAACGATGTATCGGGTTTTCCCATGGAGCAAGTCTATACAACGATTATAGGCGAAAGGAGATTATAAAAATGGCAAAAGAAAAAATTAAAATTCGTTTAAAGTCTTATGATCACAAATTATTAGATGCATCAGCAAAGAAAATTGTTGATAGCGTAAAGAAGACTGGTTCTCAGGTAAATGGTCCAATTCCACTACCTACAGAGAAGGAAATCTTCACAATCCTTCGTTCACCACATGTTAACAAGGATTCTCGTGAACAATTCGAAAGAAGAACTCATAAGAGATTAATCGAAATTGTGGATCCAACTTCACAAACAATTGATGCTTTAATGCATATCGATTTACCATCTGGTGTAGATATCGTATTAAAGAAGTAATTATTAAAATATTAAGGAAAAGAGGAAAATTTCAATGGCTAAGGGAATCTTAGGTAGAAAATTGGGCATGACTCAAATTTTCGATGCAGCTGGAAATTTAGTTCCAGTCACTATCGTTGATTGTTCTGAAAATGTAGTATTACAACAAAAGACAGTTGAAAACGATGGTTATGTTGCTGTACAGGTTGGTTGCTCTAACAAAAGAGAAACATTATCTAATAAGCCTGAACAGGGTCACGTTGCTAAGGCTAACACTGCTCCTAAGCGCTTCATAAGAGAATTCCGTTTCTCAGAAGCTCAAGGAAATGAGTTATTATCTTACAACGT
>JAFXXC010000049.1 GCA_017542485.1 Acholeplasmatales bacterium | reverse complement strand
CCCAAACCCCAAATCCCCAATCCCCAATCCCCAAAACCCCCATTTTAATAAATTTACTTTTACAACACTTAATTTTTTAATAAATTCAATAATTAATAATTAGTTTTTTATTTATTTAAATTTGTATCATTGTGATTTTTTAAATATTCATACATAACTTCACCAAATCTTTTTCCTAAAACACGATATCCTTCAGTATTAAAGTGATAGCCATCATTTTGAGAAGGACATCCCTCTGATGAAATAACATAAGAATTTTTAATTACTTGATTAATAGTTCCAATAATTTTATTATGCCCATAGCATAATCCTCCTTCTTCATTAGAAACAAGTTCTCCAACAAGTAATGGAACATCTTCTTCTTTAAGATTTAATTCTTCAAGTAATCGATCATATATTAATTTGACATTATTTGGCCAATTTTTATCCCCATTATCTGATTCTCCTTGATGTAATAATATTCCTTTAATAACTCCAGATTGTTGTGCTTTTTTAGCCATATTGACTAATACTCTATAAGGATTATTATTATAATTAGCAGCAATATCATTAAGCCAACTTGGAGTTGTTTTAAGGTAACTTTCTGCCCTATCTTCATCATATAAAACAATACTACACCCTGCTACTGAAACATTAATTACTCCAACTTTTACATTATTAGGTAATTTTTCTAATAAAGTTCGACCAAAATAATCACAAGGTGATATTCTAGACCATTCTCTGCATAATGGAGGTATAGCTTTATACCATTCTCCAGGCACTCTTCTTTCTGGAGCCCAAAGGAAATCTACTGCTGCCATCATTCTAAATCTATCTGGAATTCCTTCTTTGTCTTGTTCTTCTATTTCTCCCTGACCTTCCATATTTGATTGGCCAAAGGCTAAAAATATATAAAAATTAGGATCAAATATTTCTTTTATTTCATAACCATTTAATTGTAACCATTCTTTAGCATATCTTCTACCTAATAATCTATTTCCAGCCGTATCAAAATGGTATCCATCTCCTTTTGATGTGCATCCTTCAGAAGAAATTATATATGAAGTTGGAATTGCATAATGCATATTTTTTAATACTTCATTATGGTCATAGCATAACCCTCCTTGATCTTTTCTTACTAACTCTCCTACAAGTAAAGGAACATCTTCAGCTTTTAAATTTAATTCTGTTAGCATTCTTTCATATATTTTTTTTACATTGTAAGGCCAAGCCTGATCACCATTATTTGATTCACCTTGATGTAATAATATTCCTTTAATTACTCCAGATTCTTGGGCCTTTTTAGCTGCATTCATTAATACTTTAAATGGATGATTATCATATTCAGCTGCTATTTCTTGTAACCAATCTTCTGTCGTTTTAACATAATCTTCGCATTTATCTTCATCAAACATATCAATACTACAACCACCCACTGCTACATTAATTACTCCTACTGTAATTTCTTCTGGAAGATTATCAACTAATGTTCTACCAAAATTATCAAGGGGGGAAATATGTGTCCATTGTCGACATAGTGGAGGAACAGCTTTATACCATTTAAGAGCCTCTCTTTTTTGTTGAGGCATATCAATTGCAGGCATCATCTTAAATCTATCAGTAACACCTTCTATATCTTCTTGTTCTATATCTCCTTGTCCTTCCATATTAGATTGACCAAAAGCTAAAAATATATAAAAATTAGGATCTGGCTCTGAAGATATTATTACTGATAATATCAATAAAAATATTATTTGAAGGGAAAGCTTCATTAAATTAATATGTAAAATAAATAATAAAATTAAATAATAGTAATAAATAAATATCATTAAAATTTATAAATTTAATTTTTTTTGAATTACCTTAAATAAATGGAAATGGGGATTGGGGATTGGGGAT
>JAFXXC010000048.1 GCA_017542485.1 Acholeplasmatales bacterium | reverse complement strand
CATTAAACATATATAGAAAAAGTAGCGTATGTAATATGAATTTAATTTCAAATTTATTACGTAGAGGTGTGAGCACACCAAGACGACTTCAAGTAATATGAAGTGGTTAAAAAAAGGAGTAATAAGCTCCTTGAGGCAAATTCATTTGCCTTTGTTCTTTTGGTCTAAAAAAGTCATGGTATGTATAAAAATGGATAAAAAATATATTTTAGTATAATTATTTATATGTTAGAATACAAGTATTGGTGCTTTATTAAAAATATGTTTATGTTTTTGTTATTTATAAATTATGTCTAATGGAGAATTTGCTATGGATAAGCTAATTAAAGTTGAAAATTTAAAAAAGGTGTATAAAATTAGTGAAAGAAAAAGAGGTCTTCCTGGAAAAATTGCTAATCTTTTTGTTCCAAAATTTAAAAAGAAAGTAGCTGTTGATGGTATTTCTTTTACTATAAACGAAGGAGAAGCAGTTGGATTTATAGGGCCTAATGGTGCTGGTAAATCAACAACAATTAAAATGTTATCTGGCATTTTATATCCAGATGAAGGAACAATTGATGTAAATGGCTTATCTCCATATAAAAATAGAACAAAATATGTAGCTAATATAGGTGTAGTATTTGGTCAAAAATCTCAATTACAATGGGATTTACCTGTAATTGATTCATTTGAATTATTAAGAAGAATATATAGTATTCCTAAGGCTGATTACGAATCAAGGGTAAATCAATTTAGAGAATTGCTAGATCTTGATTCATTTATTAAACAACCTGTTAGACAATTATCACTAGGACAAAGGATGAGAGCTGATATTGCAGCAGCTTTCTTACATAGTCCAAAAATAATATTTTTAGATGAACCAACAATAGGATTAGATGTAGTAGCTAAAGAAAAAATAAGAAATTTTATTAGATATATTAATAAGGAAACAAACACAACAATAATATTTACTACCCATGATATGAAAGATATTTCTGAAACATGTGATAGATTAATTATTATAGATAAAGGACATATAATTTATGATGGTAAATTTGATGAGATAGTTAATAAGTTTAGTTCTGAAAGATGTATGGTAATAGAATTTGCAAATAAATATGAATCAATAGATATTGATAATGTCGATATTAAGGATATAAATGAATATAAAAAAGAGATAAGATTTAATACTAATATAAAGCCAATCAAAGAATTGATAAATGAAATAAACAATAAATATGAAGTAAAAGATTTTACGGTTAATGAAGTAGATATTGATGATATTGTAATTAAAATATACGAGACTGGTGAAATCTAATGAGAAAATATGCATTTGAAATGTATTTAGCATTTAAATCAAGATTTGTTTATAGATTTGATTTATTAATTAGTATCTTAGCAACTTTTCTTCAGGTTGTTATTTATATATCAATTTGGAAAGCATTATATGGTGCAAATGAGTCAATTGATGGCATTTCATTTGAAATGGTAACAACTAATTTTATATTAGGATTGGCTATTATAAATGCGTATAGCTTTAGTGATTTAGATATTCAAAATAAGTTAAAAGATGGATCAATTGCCAATGAATTCTTAAGACCTGTAGATTATAAGAAAGTAATTTTATCTAGAAATTTAGGTAATATTTTGTTTAAACTTTTGACTAATTTCTTACCTGCTTTAATTTTATCTTTAATTTTTTATAGAATATTTATTCAAACCAATGTGCTTTATGTTTTTTTATTTATATTAAGTTTATTGCTTGGTGTAATTACATATTGGTGTATTTCAATGATTGTTCAACTTTGTGCATTTTGGATATGGAATGTTTGGAGTGTTTCAACCATTAAAAATGTATTGGTTTCATTATTATCAAGATCATTAATTCCTTTATGGTTTATGCCCGAAACAATGAGAAATATAATAACATACACTCCATTTTATTCAATATATTATGGTCCACTTCAAATTTATCTAGGACAAAAAGAAGGATTAGATATATTATTTTTATTCTTAATTCAAATTGGTTGGATTGGTGTTTTATTAATAATTATCAATGTAATGTGGTATTTTGGTAAAAAAAGAGTAATTGTACAGGGAGGCTAGAATGGAAAAATATAATACAATAAAAATGTTTGGCTATTATACAAAAACATCTATGCGTTCTTGGTTCCAATATAAGCTTGATGCATGTTTAAGATCGTTTGCGGTATTATTAAGAGAAGCAACAGCTATAATAGCTTTATATTTTACATTATTAAAATTTGATACTATTAATGGATGGAATATAAATGAAATGATGTTTTTATTTAGTTTTATATTCTTAACATATGGTATTATGATAATTTTTTTTACAGGATTAAGAGATTTTAACAAGATTGTTACAAAGGGAGATTTGGACAGGTTCATATTAAGACCTAGAGGTGTATTATTTCAAATATTGTCATCTAATTCAGATTGGTTTGCGGCAATTGGTCATGGAACACTTGGTATAATATTATTTAGTGTTTCAGCAGCAAATGTTGGAATTGTATGGAATTTTACAAATATAATATATGTAATATCTATAATATTTGGAGGAGTATTAATTCAAGGAGCAATCTTCTTATTTACATCAACATGTAATTTCTATTTTTTGAATTCGAGTCAAAGTTTAGAAAGCTTGTTTTATAGAAACGGAAGAAAGGTAGCAACATATCCTATATCTATATTTAAATCATTTATTCAATATTTTATTATTTTTATAGTTCCATTTGCATTTGTTAATTATTTTCCAGCAGAATTTTTAATGAATAAGGTAGATAATGTATATCCAGAATTTGTATATTATTTAGCACCATTTGTTGGAATTGCAATGTATGCTTTAGCATATATATTTTGGAGAATTGGATTAAAACATTATAAGAGTGCTGGAAATTAATAAAATTAAAGAGCATAGAATAGTTTACTTTAATTCTCTAAAAAAAAGTATTATGAACAAAGAGAGAAATACCTTGTTTTTTTACTGTTTTTATGATAAAAACAAAATATAAATAATCGTTTATTAATTAAATAATAGAGAGGAAACGGCTATGAAGAAAATAATAGGGTTTATTTTGTTATTACTTTTTAGTGTTACGATTGCGTCATGTAGTAATACTAATAACGAGGATGGTAGATATTCTATATATTTGCTAGCTAAGGAAAAAGGATATACTGGTACGTATGAGGAATGGATTGAATCCTTAAAGGGAGATAAAGTCGTTTTAGTTGTCGTAGGTGATGAACTAAAATGGAAATATTCAGAAGAGGATAATACTAAATATCGTACTTTAATAACTTTATCATCTATTAAGGGTAAAGATGGTGTTGATGGCGAAACACCATATATAGGTGATGATGGATATTGGTATATAGGTGATGAATGCCTAGATGTTTATGCTCAACCAAAAGAAGTAAAGGAAATTACTACATCAACTGTTGATGGAAAAACTGTATTTAACTTTATTTTCGATGATAATACTGAAATTAAGGCAGAGCTTAAGCCTGAAAAGAATCCTATAAGAGAAGTAAAGAGTACTTTAAAGGAAGTAAATGCCTATAAATCATTTAAAGCATTCTCTGCAGCGAAATATTATGGAATTTATTTAGATAAAGAAGAATATCAGCTTGGAACTGTAAATCTAAGATTCGTTGATGATGAATCTCTTGTTCCATATATTTCATTAGAAGAAATGTCAAAGCTATTAAATAAGAACCTTAATTCTACAGATGTTCTATCTAAGGTTGAGGAAGTAGATGGTAATTGTATTTGGACTAATACTAAAGCTGGCACTGTTGAATCAAGTGTAGTTATTAATCCTCATAATCAGGAAATAACAATAACAGGATCATTTAATAAAATATATAGGAATGCTGTAGATAATAGTAAGTATTCATTATTATTAGAATCAAATTATACTGAAACTATAATTAAGAATGATGATGTAAAGAATGCAGTATTAAGTTATAAGGATACAGATTTCCAAGCCTTCAAAGAAGGTGGAATCTATTATTATCCATTCTCATTATTAAGCTTAGCACTTCAAAACTTTACAGGTCATAATTATTTCTATAATTATACAAATATTTATGAATATCACGAATATGAGAATTTAAAGAATGTTGATATCTATAAGAAGGAAACAGACGAAGAAAGCTATAATGTACTAGAGGAAATGGGTAAATATGTAGAAACTAATTATACTTTAACTGACCCAGCTGGTTGTCCATTAATGCCAATGTATTATAGATTACATAATCGTTCTGAATTCACATTTGTGTTTGATAATTTCTATGGACTTGCATCAGTTAGAAATATTAGTTCAATGAAAGAATTCTATAAGGTATATGGAATATATGATGCTATGATTAGTGATAATGCTAAGATTAGAGGTAAGGCATATTCTATGGCATCATTTATCTTACAGGATGGTCATACTGGTAAGGCTAATCTTGGAGCGAACTCATGGGGTGAAGAAAATGGTGGTAGAGGAATAGATCCTGCATATGTTAGTAAGCTTGATGAGGAAAGAAGAACCTTAAGATTAAGCCTTAAGGATCAAAGAACATCAGTTTTAACTAAGGCTGGTTTTACAGAAGATAATTCTAGAAATGCAATTTTATATTCAGCTGATGGTTTAACTGCATATTTCTATTTTGATGAATTTGAGGCTACAAATAACGCATATGATAATAGTGGTAATCGTAAAACTGATGAAGCACTTCAAGCAGTTGATTCTTACTTTTTCTTCGTTAAACAGCTTAATGAGATTAAAGCTCATACTACAACTGTAGATGGTAAAGAAGTAAAGGTTAAGAATGTCATTATCGATGATTCATTGAATGGTGGTGGAATAATATACGCCATGGGTAAGCTTTTAGCATTACTATCTAAAGATAATAATGGTGTATTATATACTCAAAATGAATTAACTAACGAAATTACAAAGAATGTATATAGAGTAGACTCTAATAAGGATGGAGTCTTCGATGAGAAGGATTCATTTGGAAATGATTTTAATTTCGTTATTCTAACAAGCTATATTTCATTCTCATGTGGTAATGCATTCCCATTTGTCGCATCTAAGTTCGATCACGTAAAGACAATTGGAACTAAGAGTGGTGGTGGAGAATGTGTAGTTGGTGAAATTGTACTTTCTAATGCTATGCAATATTATCATTCAAGTGCAGAACACTTAATTATATATGATGAAACTAAAAAGACAATAGCTGGTGTTGAGGATGGAAAAGATGTTGATAAAACAATTTTCTACCATAATCTATATAATATTGAAGAATTAAATAAAATAATAAAGACTTTATTCACTCAAGCTTAATTAAAATTAGGAGGTATTTTATGAAAAAACTAATATTAGCCTTTGGAATGCTAGGAATACTTGCACTTTCTGCATGTGCAGGTGGAAGTGATGATCCTAACACATCTTCTGGAGGAGGTAAATTTGTTCCTGGTAATGTTATTTCAGAATACAATAAACAATCTATGATGTATTTTAGTGATTCAACTAATGGACAAGTATTCCCAACATATCACGCAAGTGGTAAGAATGATATACCATATGTAAATATCACTGATTTCTTATCATCAGTTGGTTCAAATTTATCTGAAACTAATCCAAAAGTAGAGGGCAAGAAATTAACTCTTGCCAAAGAGAATAATACTAAATCTTATATTAAATTTGATGCGGAAGCTAATACTTTAGAATTAAATAATGTTGATGCTATGACATCATTTGCTAAAACAAATAATGGCATAGGACCTGATTTAGCATTAGACGCTACTATTTATTTAAGAGAAAGTAATAAAACTAAGATTGTAGCTGAAGGTCAAACTAAGATTATAAATTTAAATACATACGGTATTAATATTTATGAGCAGGGTGGACAATTCTACGCTCCATTTGAGCTTTTAACAAACACATTATTAGCAACAGCAAATTATTCATATACATATAATGGTATGGATTATTTCCAGGACGTAGATAAATTTACTTTGCCAGAATATACATCTTTATGCTATTCTGGTGAAAACGGATTCTATTATTGTTCTAAATTATCATCTGGTTTATCTGATATAATGGGTAACTTTATGAAAAAAGAGCCTAAATCAAATGAAGCCTATAGATTCCAATCAATTACTGACGATACTGGTAGTTATTCTGCAGTAGTATTAAATAATGATGGAACAGGTAAGCTTGTTAGATATAATGCAGCAACTCAATCAGAAGAGCCTGTAAGAGTAGAATATAATTACACAGATGGTAAAAGATTATTTAAATATAAAAAGGAAGATAATAAGCTTAAGCTTGAGGCATATGACGTATCTTTAAGTGAAAGCTCTATTGGTGATAGTG
>JAFXXC010000047.1 GCA_017542485.1 Acholeplasmatales bacterium | reverse complement strand
TTGGGTTCCTATTAAGGCTATAGAGAATGGAACTATTGTACTTGATAATAAGAGTAAGGTTACTGGTGTTAAGATTAGGCCTAGAAATATATTTATTTTAGATGCTGGTACACAGGAAAATATTATTATTTCTTTAAAGAATTTTTATAATACTATTGATTTTGAATTTTGGTTAATATGTGCTGATAGACCTGTTGATATTAGCGGATATTTAGCTAGATTACAATTATTATTTAATCAAGCTTCTACACCAGCTATTAGAAAATTAATTAGTCAAGATATTATGAAGGCTAATCAATTTATGGATAATAATGTTACAGATACAGAGTATTATTTGTTATTTAAAGAAAAGAATAATGACATGATTCAGAAAAAGGTTAGGACGTTGATTACTGGTTTAGCAAATTGTGGATTAGATTGTTCACAAACGTCTAATGATGATTTGAGAATTATTATTGATAATTTTTTAAATGGGGGTATGAGAACTGATTTTGGAACGGTGGTGTCTGATAATGTTTAAAAGTGAAATTGCTCCGAAAGGAATTCAATTTAGGCCTGCAGATTTTTCTATTAGTGATAAATATGCAACTATTTTGACAGTTATTTCTTATCCTAGATATATTGGTACGGGTTATTTAGCTAGCTTGACTAATATGTCTGGTATTAAGCTTGTTATTAAGCATATGCCACTTCCTTTTTCTGTATTATCTAAAATGTTAAATAAAGAAATTGCTGATTTAAGAGCTAGATATCAACAAGAGAAGGATGTAACTATTCAGGAAAGAATTAGACAAGATATGGATAGTTTAGAGTATTATATTCAACAATTTACTGCTAGTCAGACAAAAACATTTGATTTTCAAATGCACTTGTTAGTTACAGCTGATACTAAGGAACAATTAGAATCAAGAAAATTAAGTTTAAAGAATTATTTAGATGCTATGGAAATGAGGGCTGTTCCTCTTAGATTTGAGCAAGAACATGTTCTTAAGTCTATGTTGCCTGTATTTGAAAAACAAGTTATTGAAGATAGAATAGGGACTCCAATGCCTTCTAGTACTATGGCTGCAATGTATCCTTTTGTTTTTGATAGTATAAAAGACGATGGATTATCAACTCTATTGGGTGTTGATTTCTCTGGTGGTGTCGTATTATTTAATCAATTTTTATATCAAATAAGAAAAGAAAATAATAGAAATAATGCAAATATGATAATATTAGGTTCTAGTGGTTCTGGTAAAAGTACAGCTGCTAAGATGATATTGAGAAGTCATATTAGAAATGGATATCAAATTGTTGCTATTGATCCAGAGGGTGAAATTAGTGAAATGACTAGAAATTATGGAGGAGAGGTAATTGATTTAGGTAAAGGTGGAGCTTATGGATTAATAAACCCTCTTGAAATAATTGCAGATATTGATGAAGAAGATGCTAAGAATGGTCAAAGTTATACGGTATTAAATACTACTTTACAAAATTTAAAAGCATTTATGAAATATTATTCTCCTGATATAGAAGAAGATGTTCTTAATATGTTTAGTGAAGTAGTACAAGATACATATGCTAGATTTGGTATTAATTTTAATTCTGATTTTAGTTCTTATAAGTCATCTGATTTTCCTGTTATGCAAGATGTATATGCTACTATAATTGGAAGACTTAGATCTATGACAGAAAAGACTAGAGAAAGAGATATAATGGAAAGACTTGAAATTAAAATAAGACCTTTTACTAGAGAACTTAAATACTATTTTAATGGACATACTAGTATTAATTCTAGTGGTGATTTCTTAGTATTTAATATTAAAGAACTTATGAATAGTGATGCCAATATAAGAAATGCATTATTATTTAATGTATTGAAGTTTGCTTGGGGATTATGTTTAAATCCTGAAGTTAATACTGTTTTATCTGTTGATGAAGCTCATGTTTTGTTAGGGGCTAAAAATACGTTGGGTGCAGAATTTTTAGCACAAGTTCAAAGAAGAGCTCGTAAATATAATACTGGTACTATAATTATTACTCAACAACCATCTGATTTTGTTGGACAAGATATATTAGTACATGGTAAAGCTATTTTTGATAATTCTTCTTATTATTTGGTTATGGGATTAAGAAAACAGTCTGTAGATGATCTATCATTACTTATTGATTTAAATGATAATGAGAGAGAAAGTATTAAGAGATATAATCAAGGCGATGCATTATTTGTATGTGGTTCTAGAAGAATGCAGATAAATGTTATTGTAAGTGAAGATGAATTAGAATCATTTGGTGTTGGTGGAGGCTTATAGTTATATAATTTGATTGGTGGTGGTAAAATTGGATAATAATGATAATAATCTTATTTCTCAAATTATAAATATTAGAGGAATTGTTACAGGTTCGAATACATTATTAATTGTTTTTTCAATTTTTCTACCACTTTTAATTATTATTGTTGTTTTTTTTGCAGCTTTTGGTGCAAATTTTGATTCTGATGGAGCAAATACAGGTAGATATTCAGGAAATGGTGTAGTTTGTACTGAAAGTGGTTTTACTATAGATAAAACTTCTTTAACGAAAAATGATTTTGTTGAAAAATTGACTACTTATGCTAGTCAAAATGGAATGGATTCTGTTTTTAATGAATATGCTGGTAATATATATGATAAATCTAAGGATAAGAATATTAATCCTGAGTTAGTTATAGTTAGAGCTATTGCAGAATCACAAGGTAAATCACAGACAGGTAATTTTAATTATTGGGGGATTAATTGTAGTAATACTGGTGGAGGTAAAGATTGCGAAAGTTTTAATTCTTTTATGGATGGTGTAGATAGATTTTTAGAATTAGTTTCTAAATATGATTCTTTATCTGATTTAATGATGAAGTATAGTTTTATTGGTACTTATTGGTATAATCCTGGTAGTCCTGGTATAGGAGGATGCTATTATGCCAAAGCAATTTATGGTGATAATATTCCTGCTAGGGTTAAATCTGCCTGTCAGAAAGATTGTACTGTTGGTAATACTAAAAATTGTATAGAAACAACAGAGCAAGAGCAAAAAGATTATAGTGATTGGCAGGTTAAGACAAATATGGCATCTATTCGTAAAGCTGTATTTGGTTTAGAAGCTAATGATGGAGTAATATGTTCTGGAAGTAATGGTAATCTTTCTACTTTAACAAATTATAATTTAAATCGTAATGGTTTAAATGTTTTGGATAGAACATTAAGTAATTCTGAAATACAGGAATTAAATAATTATATAGATAAAGAAATTAAAAAGGCTGGTTATGGAACTGGTGCAGGTGTAGCTGCGGCAGGGCAATCTTTAATATATTGGTTAGAAAGTAAAGGTTACTTTTTACAATATTATTGGGGTGGTGGACATCCTGGGTATGGTGATGGAAATGCAAGTTTTACTTTTGCCAATCCTAATTGGGGTACCACTAGATTTGGTCATGATGATAATCATTCTTATAGAGTTTATTGGGGAATGGATTGTTCCGGATTTGTTTCTTGGGCTACTAGAACTGCTTGTAAGGGTAATAGTTTTGATTCTTATTCTGGTGAATGGAGAAGTAAGGGTACGAATATTTCTTTAAGTGAAGCTAAACCTGGAGATATTATGGATAAAGAAGGTCATGTAAGACTTATTATTAAGAATAATGGAGATGGCTCTATTATTGCTGCAGAAGAATCTGGTAGTAATAATGGTTTAGTATTTACTACGTATAGTTCTGCTGGTGGATACTCTATTGTAAGTATGGAAAAATGGTATTCAGAAAGTTGTACTTTGAGAACATAGGTTGGTGATAATATGAAGAAGAAGATTATATTGTTATTTAGTTTAATATTGCTTACAGGTTGTTCTGCTGAATATAATTTAACTATTGTTAATGATAGTTATAAAGAAGAACTTAATGTTGATAATGTTAAGATTGATAATATTAATGATTTGGTTTTACCTTTGAATTATGATGTAGATGAATATGATATTGATAAAGTTAAGCCTGGAGATGTTGGATTTTATAATGCTAAATTAGATAATAATGGTTATTTATTATCACATACATTTAATTATAGTTCTTTTATTAAATCAACTTTATTAAATAGTTGTTATGATAGGGTAGATGTTGTTAAAAATAGTAAAAATATATATATATCTACTGTTGGTAGTTTTAGATGTTATGATAATTATAATGTTGATGATATTAAAGTAAATATTATTTCTAAATATAAATTAGTTGATAGTAATGCTGATAGTGTTAATAATAATGTTTATAGTTGGAATATTAATAAAGATAATTTAGATAAAGGTATATATATTGAGTTTGTTTTGCCTAAAAAAAGTGAAAAAAAGAAAAAAATATTTATAAATAATGATAATAATTTTTATTTATTTTTATTTCAGGCTTCACTTATATTATTTTTATTGGTAATTATAATGGTTATTAAGAAAAAAAATGATGAAGATGAAAAAATGTAGAAATGTTCAAGCATTTCTTTTTCTTTGGGTTAAAATATGAACATTATTTTAT
>JAFXXC010000046.1 GCA_017542485.1 Acholeplasmatales bacterium | reverse complement strand
TTCTATATGCATCATCAAATGAAAATTCTTCTTTATAAACTCTCTTACTTACTAAGGCATCATATACATCCGCAATTGCCATAATACGAGCCTCAATTGGAATTTGATCACCTTTTAAACCATTAGGGTAACCTTTACCATCCCATCTTTCATGGTGATAATTAGCAACATTAATTGCAATATTTTCAAAATCCTTATCCGCAAGCCCATCTAATATTTCTTTTAAAATTCTAGCTCCTTCAGGGGAATGCATCTTCATTTTATCATATTCTTCCGGAGTAAATTTTCCTGGTTTTCTTAATATGACATCATCAATCGCAATTTTACCTAAATCATGCATTGGTGCAGCTTTAGCTAAATTCTTAAAGAAGCTATTACTTAAATTATTTTGTGGATCTTTCATCATTTCTTCACAAAGCATCTTTACTACATCACTAGTTCTTTTGATATGACCACCAGTTGAATTATCACGACTTTCAACCATCGTTGCCATACCCAATACTAATTTATTATGCACAGTCTCTTCTCTTTTCTTGATAACTGCGAATGCATAAAATAATACAATCTGTGTTAATATTAATAAAATTGCACTTGAAATAATACTGATGTTAATTCTTAATGTACTGATTCCTTCTCTTGTTACTGTTTTCAAAATCCATGTACTAAGTGTATATATAATCAATATAAACAAGCCAAACAAAGCAATCATTGAATTTCCTAATAATTTCTTATGATCATTTTTAAGTAAAAATCCATAATAAATAAAGCCAAAAACAGCCCATATTACAAATATCAATAATGATGCAGTAGATAAATATAAAGAATTAACAATATCATTTCCAATAACAAATATTGCAAATAGAATTGACAAGATAAGACCAACAATACCACTTACAAAACTATCTTTTGCATTCTTTTTATCTTTTTTCGATTCAGATAATGTGATGATTGATATATATGTATAGACAATAATACCACAAAATGTATTAACATCTACAATCCAACCAATCAAAACTCTTCCAAAAAATAACATCACAAAAGCTAAAAGGCATACTGCAATAATACAATTTTTGGGTTTTCCATTCTTATCTTCTTTCTTAAGAAATTTAGGCATTATATCATCTTCTGCCATGCTGTGAATTAAATTAGTAAGTGCAATCATATTACCAATTATACTTGTTAAAATAATTGCTAGCAATGCAATGATGAACATTACAAGTCCAAATGTACCTAAATAACGATTAATAACATAAAAAGCAGGTATACCATCAAGACCACTTAATGTAGTTGATGCAGTTAAATACTCATACCAATTAGCATATGTACTTGGAAATACACTAATTGATAACATACATATTAATATATATATTACAGACGATACAATAATAGAAGCAGCTAGTATTCTAAATGTATGCTTTTGGCCAAATTTAAAATCTTTTGACGAATGTGATATACTTTCAAAACCAATAAATGCCCACGGCATCATACCAATTACCGATATTATTTGCATGAATTGATTTTTCTCTACAGGTGCAAAATTTGGTAAATATGACTGTACTCCACCCTTATGCATAATTGCAGATACAATGAATCCAAACACAATTAGGACTACAAATATTAATACAAGCACAGATTGTATAGAAGAAAATATTCTTTTTCTTAGCATACATATAAAAGAAATCACAAATAAGAAAAATGCTGATAAAAGAATTTCTCCTAAATATACTTCATATCCACCAATCACATAATGAAATCCAAATTGAAATAGATCTCCAAATATATATCTCGCAAAAAGGGAAATAGATGAAACATTTGCCCAAAGTATAGCCGCATAAGTAATAATTA
>JAFXXC010000045.1 GCA_017542485.1 Acholeplasmatales bacterium | reverse complement strand
TAATATTAATAAAAAAGATTATTAAATAAAAATAAAATAATTAATTGAATTTAATTTAATTATTTTCAATAATTAAATTAATTAATTACTATTATATTCTATTTTATTTTAGAATAAATATTTTATTGTTTTTTCCTTTTATAAAAAATGAAAAATGGTTTCATTGTAATGATTTATGCTTTACTTTTATTAGGAATTAATTCAGCTAATAATCCCTATGACTATAGTAGTTATAAATCAGTATCAACAAATACAGATTTATCTTCAGAAACTGTAACCTCTTCTACTGCAGATCAAAGTGCAGTTTATATTACTAACTCAGGAATTACTATTAAAAATTCAATTATAGAAAAGACTTCAGGGGATTCTTCAAATACAGAAAACAGTGAATTTTATGGAGTAAATGCTGCGATTTTAGTTCAAGGAGGTGAAGTCACTATTACTGATGGAAAAGTTACTACAGCTGCAAAAGGAGCAAATGGTATTTGTGCAACAAACAGTGGAACAGTCACTATATCTGGAACAACAATAACATCAACTGGTTCAGCTTCTGCCAGAGGATTACATGCTACATATGGGGGTAAAATAACAGCTTCAGATGTTACAATTTCCTCTACTGGTGGATCTTGTGCAACATTGGCCACAGATAGATAGAAGGGACAGTATCATGTACAGGATGCACATTAAATACTGCAGGTGCAGGGAGTCCATTAATTTATTCAACTGGAAGCATTACAGTTAGTAAAACAACTGGAACTGCAACTGGAGCACAAATGGTTGTTGTTGAAGGGAAAAATACTGCAATTGTACAAGAAAGTTCTTCTTTAAAATGCAGTGGTGTCGGAAATAGAAATAATGTTGATGATTGTGGAATATTTTTATATCAATCAATGTCAGGAGATGCTGATACAGGAACAAGTACATTTACATGTACTTCTTCTAATTTTGAAATTGATTCATCAAGTTCTGTATATAGTACTGCTCCTATGTTTTTCATTACGAATACTGATTCAGCAATAAATTTAAATAGTTGTACATTTACTTATGGTTCTGGAACATTTTTAAGTGCAACAGGAACATCAGAATGGGGAAAATCAGGTTCAAATGGAGGATCTGTTACTCTAACTTTAAATAATCAAGATATAGAAGGAGATTTTATAGTAGATAAAATTTCTTCTTTGACTATTACAATGGTAAATTCTTCAATAAAAGGAAAAATTAATACAGATAATGCATCAACTAATGTAAAAGTTACATTAGATGCAGATTCAACAATAACTCTCACTGGAAATTCATATATTAGTTCATTAACAAATGCAGTTAGTGATGGAAGTAATATAATAAAAGGTTCTTATACTTTTGCTGATAATAGTGGAAATGAATATACTGCTTCTGGTGCATCTTCTATATCTACTTCAAAATCAACTTCTGGTACTGCTTCAAAATCAACTTCTGGTACTGCTTCAAACCCAACTTCTGGTACTTCAGTAAATTCTGATGATAATAATAATGACCCAATTACAAAAAATGATTCAGAACAAAGTGATCTTTCAACTTATGGTATCATATTTGGTATATCTTCAATTGCAGTACTATTTTATTTTATTTTTACTTGCATCTAAATAAAAATTAAAGTAAAAACTAATTATTCAAAACTTATTTTACATAATTGAAATCATAAAAACGTCTTTGGGGATTGGGTATTGGGGACTGATCAAGGGAAATAATTAATAAATATTAATTATTTAGAAATTAAAATTTATAATTTTATTAATTAATTGTATGGGGATT
>JAFXXC010000044.1 GCA_017542485.1 Acholeplasmatales bacterium | reverse complement strand
TTATTAATTATATTAAATTTAAGAAAAAAAATAATAATTATTTTAAAATAATTGTTCAAATTTAATAATTATTAAATTTTACCTTAAATTAATCAAATATTTAATTTAAATATGAATATTGATTTAGAATTCTTCAAATTCGGTTTTGGAACCTTTAATAAAAGCATCAATTAAATCTTCATTGAGCCAACTGCATTCTTCTCTAAGATATTCTCCGAAAATTTCTTGTCCTTCAAGAGTAATATCAGAAACACCATTATCCCAAACAATAGAGCTTAAATGATATCTTCTAGTAGTAGTTACATAATAATCAGCCCATGAAATTCTATCAGCAAGATTATTTTTATTAACAACACCAATTTCACCTATTATAACACTAAAACCATTTTTAACATATTTATCATAAAGATTTGCGAAATTATTTTTAAGTTCATTTCTACCATTTTGATCAAATTTAGTATAAGCCTTATCTAAATTTAAGGCGAAATTATATGGGGCATACATATGAACACTTAAAATTAATTTTTTATTAGTTGGATTATATTTAGTATCATCAGGGAAAACAACTGTAGATTCCATAGATGATTGATATCCTGCAGCTAAAGGAGTAATCATAATAAATCTCTTTTCATTATTTCCACCGGTTTCTCTAATAGTTTTAACAATAAGTCTCATATATTCATTTAATACTTCATTTGCTTCTTTACATGTAGAAGCTCTATTATTAAAGTTCCATTCATATTGTGTTCCTGTTAATCTAGGTTCATTTAATCCTTCGAAAATTAAATGATGATCATATCCATTATTAAAAGCAATAGCAATTTGACTCCAAATATTATGAATGAATTTTTCTGATTCTTTAATATTTCTTCTATTTGGATAAAATCCTCTACCATATTTAAGAGAATTATCTTCTTTTTCATTATAGAAGAAATTATCATGATGAATATTTAATATTACATATAATCCATATTTAATACCCCAGTCAACAATAGTTTTAACTCTTTGCATCCATTCTGGATCTATTGTATAATTATCATCAATTAAATGATTATGCCAAGTAACTGGAACTCTTAATGTTTTAAATCCTCTTTCAGCTAAACCTTTTATCATTGCTTCAGTTGTAAATGGATTTCCCCATGAACTTTCTGAAGATAAACCTTGATCATATCCTTTTAATTGTCTATCGTGGGCATCTAAGGTATTTCCTAAATTCCATCCCATTCCAATTTCATCAGCTATTTGTTCAGCAGTAACTTTATCATTGAATTCTACTTCATTATAATCTCTTATTAATCCATTTCTATTATATGTTTTTTGAGGATTTATAGCAAAAATATCATCTAAATTAATATCTTCAAATTCAGTATTTGAAGAAATAAGATAAGCATCCATTAAATCATTATTTTCCCATTCTAAAGTATCTCTATGGAAATGACCAAATATTTCAGCAGCTCCTTTAGAATTATCATAAATGTTATTATCCCATAAAATTACAGACATATGGAATTTTCTTGCTTTTTTAACATAGTATTTAGCCCATTCAATTCTATCTTCAGTATTATTTTTATTTACAGTTCCCATTTCACCAATGATAACATTATATCCCTTTGAAGTATATTTTTTATATAACATTACAAAGTCTTCATAGAGTTCTTCTCTATATTCATCAATAAATTGAGTATAAGCCATATCTCCATTGAGTGCGAAATTATATGGAGTGTACATATGAACGCTTAAAATTAGTTTATTATTTTTAGGGTTATATAATGAATCATCAGGCATTATTACATCAGCATTAATTGCACTTGAATAACTTGCAGCTAAAGGAGTAATCATAATAAATCTTTTAGCATTATTTCCTCTTGTTGTTCTAATAGCTTTAACAATAAGTCTCATATATTCATTTAATACTCCAGCAGAAACACGACATTCATTATCATTATTATTAAAGTTCCATTCGTATTTATGTCCTGCCATTCTTGGTTCATTTAATCCTTCGAAAATTAAATGATGATCATAACCATTATTGAAGGCTGTAGCAATTTGTCTCCAAACATTATAAATAAATCTTTCTGATTCATAAATATCTTTATATGATGGATAATATCCTTCTCCATATCCAATTGGATCAACTTCTTTCAAATTTGCGTTATCATGATGTGAATTTAATATAACATATAATCCATGTTGAAGTGCCCAATCAACAACAGTTTTAACTCTTCTCATCCATCTTGGATCAATTGTATATTTATAATCAATGAAATGATTATGCCAACTAACTGGAATTCTGACAGTTTTAACTCCTTTTTTAGCTAAAGCTTCAAACATTTTTTCTGATGTTTCAGGATTACCCCAACAGGTCTCTGAATCTAATCCATTATTACCTATTATTTGCCAATTGACAGCATCTAAAGTATTACCTAAATTCCATCCAAATTTAAGTTCATTTACAATTTGTTCAGAAGTTATTGAATTATCAAATTCAACTTCACCTTCATCAATAACTAAATCAGTTTTATCAAATCTCTCTTCTAAATCAATTTCAAAGTCTTCATCAAAATTATGGAATTCAGTTTTTGATGATGTTATATATTTCTCAATTAATTCAGGAATATGCCAAGTTAATTCATCTCTATGTAATTCTCCAATAATTTCTCCAGTAGATGTCACATCCCATATACCATTATCCCATAAAACAGAACTTAAATGATAATATCTAGCAGTTGTTACATAATATTCAGCCCATTTAAGTCTTTCTTCAGTATTGTTTTTATTTACAATTCCCATTTCCCCAATTATTACTTGTCTATGATTTTGAATATATTTTTCATATAAAGTTTTGAAATTAGTAGTAAGTTCTTTTTTATAACTATCTTCAAATATAGTATAACTTTTATCTGCATTTAAGGCTAAATTATATGGAGCATACATATGAACACTTAAAATTAATTTTCTATTAGTTGGATTATATTTAGAATCATGAGGGAAAATAAATCCTGATTCTATTGCAGCTTGATATCCTGCAGCTAAAGGAGTTACCATAACAAACCTCTTTTCATTATTTCCACCACTTTCTCTAATTGCCTTAACAATAAGTCTCATATATTCATTTAATACTTCAGCTCCTTCTTCACATAAAGGATCTCCAACTTTATACCACCATTCAAATTCAGTTCCAAGAAGTCTTGGCTCATTTAATCCTTCGAAAATTAAATGATGATCATAACCATTATTAAAAGCATCAGTAATTTGTTTCCAAACATTATAAATGAATTTTTCTGATTCTTTAATATCTCTTTTTAATGGATAATATCCTTTTCCATATGTAAGTGGCTCTTTATAATTTGTATATATATCATGATGAGTATTTAATATTACATATAATCCATGTTTAATA
>JAFXXC010000043.1 GCA_017542485.1 Acholeplasmatales bacterium | reverse complement strand
TCCCCATCCCCATATTTATTATATAATAAATAATAATTTTATATTATTTTAATTAAAAATTAATTATAAAATAATTTAATAAAACAAAAATTATTTATTGTTTTTAATAATAATTATCAAAGAAATAATAATATTTATTTAATGAAATAATAATAATAATTAACCAAACTTAATATATTTGTTCTTAGATTAAGAATAATTTTGATTATTTAACATTACTTTATAAAATTATTAATAATTTCTTGGACCATATGGCGATGGTATATTTTGTTGATATTCTGGAACACCAGGAGGAACTCTGGTTCGATTATTTGCATTTCTTTCCTCAGCTTCATTCTTCTTCAGTTCAACATTAATAACAGCTATCAAAAGAATAGTTGAAGAAATTGATAAGATCAAAGATAATCCTACAATACAAAGACATATGCCAACAGTATAAAAATCTTTACCTAAAGAACTTTGAAGATATTTTAATATAATTTTGATATTTATTCCAATGAATTTCCCGTTCAAAAAAGCAAAGGCACTTTGTCCATCTCCTGTATATTCTCTTATTAATGATGTAATTCGATTAATAGTTGTATTGAAAAAACGCAAAACATCAAGGTAAACATTCAAATGATTATTGTATTTTCTTTTTAACTCATCAACTACTTGTCTGACGCTCTTAGCTCCCAAAGATGGAGATGGATCCATTTTATTGGCATAATCCACAATATTATCTAAGCTTTCAATAATATCAGCATAAGCTTTGAAATCAGAATTAGAAGAGTAATATTTAGTAAAAGCTTTAGGTTTACAAGATTGGGGATAATAATATTCACCTTCTGGTTTTGGAGCTCCACATGAATAGGTATTTTCTTTTTCAGTACTCCATTTCTCATTTTCTTGAACTATTCCGTTTAATTTTTCTAATATCATAGAATATAGGAAACCATCGTTTTCACCACCCCCCTCTTTTTGCATAAAAATAGGAATGGTATAATTTTTTTGTGATTCCAAGTAATTTATTATCCCATAATATACAGGCAATCTACTAATAATATCAGTAAAATTATTTATAGCTTGAGTGATATTTCCTTCTACACTATTAATCCCTTCAAATGAATCTAGGGAGTTTCCTAAGCCTAATTGTCCAGCAATATCTCCGTCTCCATGAATACATACTTGAATATAATTTTTAGCTTCACCTATTTCACCGATTAATAATGCTGTTTTATTATCATTGAAATTATCTTCACTAATAATAAAAGTTACAAGGGACATCATATCTCCTCCAATTCTTCCAACTAATGCAATCAGGCCTCCTATAATAAATGATAATATCATAAAAAGAGCTAAAACATTCCATAAAATATGAGTACAAAATTTAAAAAGACATCTAACACAACAGCAACCAGTGCAGGCTTTTCCCGAGAATAAGCAAATTAGGATTAATAAAGCCGCTAAGAATATATTCATTAGCATGATTACTCCGAATACTATTTTGACTCCCATTTTTCCATATTTATCAATCTCTCCTGAATATTTATCAAATATTTCTCCCAAATTTTCACTTACATTATTGAAAGTTCCAGTTATATCGTCTAAATTATTAACACCTTCTCCTAATGCATTATGAACTTCCTCAATATTTTCACCTAATATATCATTAAAATCATTTTTGGCATCTGTTAAATATTCATAAGCATTATCTGAAATTGTTGAATATTCTGTGTTCCAATTATCTATAAACGAACCAGGAGTAAATTCACCATTTTCATACCTTCCAAACTGTATCACTGTTTTATATATGTAATTTCCACTTAAAGGAAAATCTGAAGTTCCAATATAAGATTGAATATAAGGAGATTTGTAATTACCATTATCATAGAAATTTGTTCCAGCATTTTGCAGTTCTTGCTCAAAGTCTTCTTTTGAACGGGTTATTTGATCCATATCGGTATTTAATTGGTCTTTAGAATCTACTGCTAAAGCATTAATAGTATTATTTATATTAGTTAATAAGTCATTTATTCCAGTAACTCCAGCCCATCTAGGTAAATCTTGTTTGGTTTCTCCATTAACTACTTGTTCGAAGAACTTGAGTAAGGAACATTCAACATTACCTAAGCCTTTAAATATTTTATTTGCCATAGCTAAACCATAAATGCAGACAACGATGACCAAAGCATAGAACACATAAGTGAAAATAAAACAAGGTATTTTACATTCTGGTTTTTTGCAACAGCAACAACAACAACAATTACAACAGCAGCAAGCACAACAAACAATCCATCCTATGATGCCAAAAATACCAAAGAATATAAATACTACCATAGCAAGAAGTCTTCCTACTGCATAATCAATGATATCATCAGTATTTATACCTTCATCAGAATCTTCTGAGGTTGTCTCACCACTGCCGTTATATTGATAATTATCTTGCAAATTAGAATGTCCTTCATTTTCCTCTTCATCACCATCTCCAGTTGCAGACCTCACAATTGAAATTAAGGACTTCATATAACTTTTATCTTTGTCTTCGCATTCTATTCTTTGATCTTCTAAATCAATTTCAGATAATTGACCTGTTTCATAATATTTATTTAGCTCATCTGACGCTAGCTTACAAACCGATTCAGAGTATAGGATTACATTTTCTTCTGATAATTGTCTCCTGGTGATTAGTCTGTTAAATAGTTGTTCCTGTTCTTTTTCTCTTTTAGCTAAGGCTCTTTTATTGTTTACGTAGTTTGAATTGAGAATGAGGATTGTGCAGAATACACAAGAAAGTAAAAGAACTTGATAAGGTTTAAGCTTTGTTTCTTGGGTCATTTGTTTTGATTGAAAATAATTTATAAGATTTATTTAAATAT
>JAFXXC010000042.1 GCA_017542485.1 Acholeplasmatales bacterium | reverse complement strand
TTTTTCTTTTTACTGGCATGTTATATTCCTCCTTATTATTTCGTTAATATTAATGCGTATAAATACTAATTACTAGACTCCATAGAGTTCTCTTTTATACTTGTGTCTAATACTTCCATTTCAGTATTATTTTCCTTATTTAAATCATTTACGTCTTCTTTTAAATCCTTATGGAAATTATCATCAGAAATATTGTTATTTTGTTTTACTATATCAGCATTACTTAATGCCTCAGTAATCTTATCTGCTTGTTGCTGAATGGCACTATTCTGGTTAATAACATTAATAACATCTAAGCAGAATGATGCTCTTTCCTTACTAGCACCACTTAAAGCTGTGATTTGTTCTTTAGTAGGAAGTTCATTATCCTTTAAGCCAGGGAATTTATGATGAATATATCCCATTGCTGCATTCTTTAAATATTCATCATTACCACTATAAATGCTATTCTTATCATTATATTCTCCAAAGGCTTGCTTAAAATCATTATATTCCTTAGAAGTTGTTCTAAAGAATTTTTCAAAGAAGCCTGGTTGCTGCTTTACAAATGATTCTTCAATAGAATTATTTGGAAGGCTAACCTTTAACTGATTCATAGTATGATATGCTTTATCCTCCTGTTGGTGATTCTCGTAAACATCATACACTGTCTTTACACCTTCTATTACAAGTAATCTTGATAAATCCTTTATGTTCTTATTGTATTTACGAGCAAGCCTATCATCTTCCTCATTGTTAATATTGGTTCTATCAATCTTATAATTTTTTTCTTTTTCTTTAAGCGTTGTGCCTATATAGTTTAATGGATTATTTAAAAATTGCTGTATATCCTTTTCATTCTCAGAATGCATATTAGTTAAATCGTTTGGATTATTATCTAATTGTTGCTTAGCAACCATTTTAGCAATTTCATTTTTAATAACGTAAATAAGCTCATTACGACTACAATCTGTTAATTCTTCATCTATTCCATTTCTTAATAAATATTTAATTGATCCGTTAATAGCATCCATAACATTATTATAATTATTATCCTTCATATATTTTAAATATCCTTGGATACTACATCCATATTGAGTTACTTTCTCTTCAATAGTCATATTAACACCTTATCTTTTAAACATATTATATAATATGCCGTGCAACAATAGTGCCACACAAACAGTTAGTAAAAACAAAAATATAAAAATTGCTATTTTCTTATTGTAATAAACTCTATAGATATGAAAAAGAGATGACTTCAATCATCCCTTTTAACATTATAAATCTATAGAGTTTTCTTTTTCTATTATATTCTCTTCACAGTCTAAATTATCTTCGATAGGTTCATCTTCAACATCATTTTCCTTTAAGAATGGCTTACGGCTTATAGATGGCATTTCTTTTAGATAATTTTCAATATCTCTATTTACTCCATCTTCATCCTTATCCATATCATTAATTGTTTTAATGACTGATGAAACAAGCTTTAATCTACCCTTTGATGTTTCATCTAATTTACTAAATGATACACCTTTCTCTGTTTTATAATCAAAATAATTTTCTGCCTTTTCCTTTAGTAAATCTTTATTTAGATAATTCTTAGATTGTGGATCATTATATTCTTGAAATGCTTGAATAAAGGCTCTATATTGAACTGATGTTCTATTGAAGGCTCTCTCAAAGAAACCACCCTTATTCTCATATTTAATCTTTTCAAAATCAAATGGTTCTTTATTCTTGTTATAATTATTAGAAAAATTATTTTGCCAAACATGTAAATATGCTGTTTCATGAGCATTATTTATTTTCATAATCTCAGCTATTTCTTCTGGTTGTCTTTCTCTAACACAAATATTTCCATTATTATTAAGATTCTTAATACCATCATCAAGACTTATTTCAATATCCTTGTTAGTTTTAGGGTCATGCATTAAAGCTTGATATTTTACTGCTAAACCTGGCTCTAATTTATATCCAAAGTCTGTTATAGTTTTAAAAATATTTTTGATTCTATATCTACTTGAAGGGTCTAGCGCCTCTGAAAAACTTTTTCTAAGTGGTGAATTACCATCCATATATTTAGGATGAGCATTCACTATTATCGCAGCTTGTTCTTTTGTAAGTTGTGGAAATATAAAAGCTCCAGCATCCATTTCGCTTTTAGCGATAGTCATCGGATAAGCTAATGCTTCAACGATTTTAACCATACATGGAACTGCATTTTTTAACTCTGGATTGATTTTAGCAAAATTATTATCCATTGATGCATTAAAAACAAATGCATCATCGCATAACTCTTGGTTGTTGTAATAGAATTCAACAAGCTTTTCTTTGTCATCAATGACATCAAGAAGCTTTTTTGGATTAAATTCTAATACCTTCTTATATCTTTGATAGAAAATCTTTTCTGGTTCAGTACGGAATTCATCTAAATACTTTTTATTGTATTCCTTAGCCATATCTGTATTTTCAGTTTTTAAACCACTCCAAAGAGTTCTTTGAAGATAATTCCTATTTTGTGGAATTGGATTATCCTTTATATTATCCTTATATATTTCTATTTGTTTTTTATCTCTCTCATTTAAAGCATTAATCATCTTATAATATTTTACTGATTTTTCATCTTCTAAAATAGTCTCTAAATCCTTATTATATTCTATTTTAAATTCATCAGGTAAATAAGCATTTAATTCATCAACAAGTGCTCTATGCTTATTAATAATATTATTCTTTTCTGATGCTGTTAATTTTAAGGTTGTTTTTGGCATATACACACACCTCCTTGTAGTCTGAAAACGGTACTAATTCGTTTTATGATTATATTTTACAACTTGTTATGCCACAAACCTGCCACAAACAAAATACTTCTTTTTTATTAGCATAATTTTTATGTTAGAAAAAATATATTTCCTATTTTTTATTTGCTATGTTGCACATTTGTTGCAAATAGTATTGTATAATAATGTCAAAGTAGTAAGAAAGATAGGTGTTTATTATGAATAAAGCAACTGAAAAATTAATGTATGAATGTACTATTGAAGGTTTCATTAATGATTTTAATACATCTCAATTCTCAAACGATGTAGACACAATTAATAATGCGATAGCCTATATTTTAAAGTATGGTATGCATAATGACTATACTAAATGTGATATAAAAGAATTAATATTTAATGCTAGAAACGAGGTTGCTAAATCCGTAGCTAGAAAACAACTTCAAAAAGATCCTAAAGATTTAGCTAATATGCAATCAGGAAATGCAGAGGATAATGAGGAAGTTAGACAATTCTTAGCTGATCCATTAAAGTACATGGCTGGAAAAATTAAAGATGAATATTATGTTGATATGATTCATTATGATGACCCAAGAATGGATCCTAAGGAAAAAGAGCAACATAGAATTGATTATTTTTTAAGTGCTAAAAGACTTGCCTTTGATTTCACAAGTGAGAATTTTATAAACGAATATAGAGAATACGAAAAAAATGCTAAAAAGAATCAATTATTTGTTACTGCTTTAAGTGCTAAATTAGCAATTAATGATAGTACTATTTCTGCTTCTTTCAATAAGCAAAAAGCTGGTTTCTTTGAAAAAATATTCAATACAACTTCAGAAGAATATAATAACTTTAAGGCAGCTTTTAATAATTATTATAATGAGAAACATGAACTATATGGTAATGATGAATATTTAAAGGATGCTGCTATGGGTTACTTAAAGCATAAGTTTCCTAACATTACTGAAGATAAACTTCCAACTGAGGAACAAATCGCAGCACTTGGTGGTGCAGGTAAGGAAAGAGCAAACTTCTGCTTAAATGTCATAAAGGTATATAAGGATACACACGATCTTCAACAGCAAGCAACAAATATTATTAAAGAAACAGAATTATTTGATCGTTTTACTAATTTAAATAATAAACTAAAAGATGAAAAAGCACCATTAACTGAAAAAGATGCAGATGAATATGAAAAAAGCGCAGCTGCTTATCTTAAATTTAAGTTTCCTAATCTTAGTGAGGGAAAGGTTCCAACTGAAGAACAAATTGCAGCTTTAGGTAATGTAACTAAAGAAAATGCATCTTTATGTTTAAATTCTTTAAAAGATTATCTAGATATCAATGATATGGATGAAAATAATATTCAAAAAAATGTTCCATTATTTGAAGTTATAAAGGATTTTGAAAAACAAGTTGATATTGAAAACAAAGACGTAAATAGCGAGGATATTTTCATAATTGATACTGCTCCTGAAAACAGCCTAGAGAAATCAAATTAATAATGTATAAATACTAGGTTATTATAGCGACTTTTATCAAGTCGCTTTTTTTATAAAATTATTGTTTCAATCATTAACAGTTGCAAGTTTGTTGCAGCCTAAATGTTATAATTAAGTAAATAAGCTAGAGGAGGATTGAAAATATGCCTAAATTTTACTATGAAAATATCTCAAAAGAAAACTTTGACAAGCTATTCGATGCTTGTGAAACATTAAATGAAAAATTCGAGTTTTTAAATAATTATTTACTTTCATATGGAATTGATGAAGTTGATGAAAGAGAGCCAACAAATGTCGTAAATCTTTTAGATAATCCAGCCGAAGATTTTATTCATCATGCAAGAGAAAAATTCGTAGCTTCTGTATTAAAGGAAAAGGAAAAATATAATGAAGCTAATGTTAAGCAATTAGGAAATGAGATCGTTAATCCAAATGAAAAGACTGATTCTGAAGCTCAAATTGCGATGCAACAATTTATTCTAAATCCAGCTAAATACCTAAGTGGTTATGCAAGATTTAGAGGAAAAGAACTTGAAAATGATGGTGAGAGTCATTTCAAAAATAAGGATGATTTTAAAAGATATCAAAACAATCTAAAATACGTAGCTAGACAATATTATTCAATTAATAAAATCTTCGATACAAACGAAAAAAAGCGTCACGTAAAGGATGTATTAGAAAACTCACAAAAAGCCTGCAATATGGATTCTACTGCAACATGCGATGATATCATTAGACACAACAAGGGTGGAATTTTTGAGAATTTATTTAATACTACTTCTAAAGAATACAAAGAATTCGTTAAAGCTTATAAAGAATTCAATGATGAGAGTAACCCTAATTATGGTAATGATGCTGAACTTGATAAGGCAGCAAGAGCTTATGTTAGACACAAAATTCCAGGATTCCAATTACCTAATGAATTACCAGAAAAGGAAGATATTGAACGCTTTAGCGGAACATCTCGTGGTAGATTAGAGTTTTGCCTTGGTGTATTACAGTCTATTAAACAACGCTTTGAAAGAAACCTAATGGCTACTGCTATCGATGGAGATTTAAAAAATGACAATAAAGTAAACCAAAACGAATTCCAAAGTATTGTGAATAAATATATAAATAAAGACGAAATAATAAATAACAACAATGATCTTGTTGAAACTAATGAAATACAAGTTGAAAATGAAGCTCAAAGCACAAATAATTAAATCTAGAAAGGATGATATATTATGACGAAACAAGAACTTAGAGAATTTTATCTTTGTAGTATCCAGGATTTCGCAAAAAGATTCAAAGCTAAAAATTATGCAGATTTAAGAGAAGCTTTAAAAGATTCAATGAAATATATTGCAAGATTCAATCTAGATCCAAACAGCACTAAATGTGATATTACTGAATTATTATTCGTTACTAAAAATGAATTATTAAAAATAGCTGCTAGATATAATATTGATATTAAGGATTGCGATATAATGGTTAAATCTTTTATTGCCAATCCAGTTTCAGCTGCTTCTTTTTATCTAAAGAAGGAAGATGATATTTTTGATGAAATTGAGGATTATCCACAAAGTGATCCTAATTATATTTCTTTCCTTAGACGTAACGCTCAGGCTTTAGCTGATGGTCTTCGTTTACCTCCATATGCAAATAAATACCGTATGCTAGAAGAAAAACGTATTAATGCTCTAAGTGTTGAGGCATCCCTTGTTGCACAACTATTAGATAGTGATACTCCTATTAAGAGTGAATTAAAAAGACAAAAAGCAAACTTTTTTGAAAGAGTGCTAGGTAAAACATCAAAAGAATATAAAGCATTTAGAAAGATGTATAAAAAACACTTTAGAAATCCAGGCTCACCTCTATTTGGTGATGTACATGTATTAAAGGATGTCGCAATGGCATATCTAAAGCACAAATTCCCTAATCTTGAGGAAGGAAAGCTTCCAACTATGGAACAAATCGAAGCCCTAAGTGGTAAGGGTAAAGCAAGAGCTTCATTCTGTTTAAAGATTGTTAATGCAGTTAATGAAAAAGAATCCCTTGAAGATAAATTAAAGGATCTTGAGCAAAAGGCAAAATATTCAATTGATAAATTCCCATGGGAAAAGGATGAAACTAGGGTTAAAAGCCTACTTGAGGAGCAGCTTGAAAAGGATTTAGGAAATGAACATGCCCCAGTAGTTGAAGAACCTAAGAATAACCAACAAAACATAAATGTTGAAGAATATGATCAAAAATATGATCAGTTAGATTTCCATAATGAGCAGGATATCTTTAAATAATTAAAATTTTAAATACATAATAAAAACAAGCATTTCTGCTTGTTTTTTTGTTGGTTATTTATTCCTTCTTTATATCGATATCATTATTTATATCACTGATATCAATATCTAATTGAGCCTCATTCATTTTATCATTTTCAATCTCACTATCATTCTTTAGCATATTTTGAAAATCATTATTTTTATTTTCCCAATATTTATCATATGCCTCTGGATAGTCTACTTCTTTATGGGTATATCTCTTTGGATCTAATCTATTTTCTACTGCTTCTTTTGCTTCTGAAATAGCTTCAATTACAGATAAACATAGATTAACTCTTCCTTTAGATGTAGAATCAAGTGATTCAATTTCACTTTCATCATATCCATTAAGGAATGGATCGTAGTTATCAAGCTTATGACTTAGATATTTTTGAGCTAATGTTTTTAAACCATCTAAGTCTCCATTATAAACTCCATCCTTCATCATATTGGCTAAAGCAGTAGAGAATTCCTTATATTCATCTGAGGTTGTATTAAAAAATCTTTCGAAGAAACCACCTTTATTGTCATTTAATATCGCTTCTATACTCCTATTATTAAATTGAGTATTAAAGTGATTCATAAACCATTCTTTTTTATATTCCTGATGATTCTTCCATGCGTTTTCTTTGCCCATAGCTGAATTATCATAATTTTCTTTTTCATTTAATATAGTTTCTTTATATTCATTAATTATATTAGTGAATTCCACACCATTAATTTCATTATTCTCAAGTAAACTATTCTTAAATGAATCATTCAAATTATTAGCATCATCAAGATATCCTTTAAATCCACTTACAGGATCATTTAAGAATTCTTTAATGAATTTAGATGGCTTATCAGTGGCAAGCTCTAAATCATCATCAATAACGATTTCTGTTAATTTTTCTTTAACATCATATAAGAACTTACCTAAAGATGGGAATACATCATCATAATTAGGGTTTTCCTCTACAAAATCGTTTCTAGTTTTATAATAAGAATTAATGATTCTTACAACATCATCTGCGATATCCTCAGCTCCATATTTACCCTTACTTCCAAGCTGATTTAATAAATCATTTTCTACTTCTCTTGCCTTTACATTAGCATCTGTATTAAATACTGCAGTATCGACATCACTAATGAATAATTCCTTATCATCTAAAGAATCAAATTTAAAGATTTTTTCATATCTATCGACGAAGTTTTTAGCAGGATTTTTAATAAATTTACTAATAAATGCATATTCTATATTAGTTTTTTTATTTACCAATCCAATATATTCTTCCTTATCCATTAATGCCTTGGCTTCCTCTTGGAAGGCCATAATGATTTCCTTTGGAATTTCATTCATATTATCGCTTGGATTTACATTTTGGTAATAAATATCAATAGTTTCCTTTACTGTCTTATCAATCAAGAAAAATTGAGTATATTCTTCAGCAAATTGATTATCTAAAAATGATAATTCAGGAGACTTAATTTTACCAAGTTCAGATACTATATCGTTAGTTTCTTCTTCATTAAAAACACCCTCAGTAGCATTTAATTCTTCTTCTAATTCATCTAGATTATCTATTGATAATTTATTAGGAATATTATTAGAATAATTCTGTTTATTATATGTATCAATTCTATTTAATAAATAATTAATTCTGCTTAATGATACGCTTCTTATAAGTAATGATTTTAGATCATTATGGTTTTTATTATTATTTATATTTTCTATATCTTTTTTAATCTCTTCATATAATTTCATAATGTCAACCTCCATCAATCTATCTTACAATTATAATTATAATATATAGCGTGCAACAAACTTGCAACTAATAACATATAAAATGGAAAAAGCCTCAAAATTGAGGCTATTTTCTAAAGAAGTAATTTTGTTGGAGAAAGGATTAATTTTTAATACTTACTTCTTCAGAATCAATAATATTATTTGATGAATCACTTTCTAGTGATTTATCATCACTAAATGACTCTTCTAAATCATTATTAAGATTTTCAATATTTGTCTTTTGAATTGTGTTATCTTCGCTCATACTATCCATTTGAACCTCTCATGATTTAAATCATAAGATTCTAACTTCTAATAACGTTATAGAGACTATAACGGCATAGATATAATGCTGATAAAGTTGCCTAAATCCTGTCTAGAAGACACATTATATCTACCTAACATATTAGACTATTAGTTAAATAACATTTAATAATACCTTGAAAGTATTAT
>JAFXXC010000041.1 GCA_017542485.1 Acholeplasmatales bacterium | reverse complement strand
CACATTGTTCATCAATGCCTAAAGTACCAGGCAGAGATAGATCTAAAAAGAAAAAATATTATCAATTATCCATATTTGAAATCAAAGATTAAATAATTACAAAGTAATTATCCAAAAATGCCAAAAAATATAAACTCAATTTTGTTATATTTGATTGAAAGATTTATTATAATAAAGTATAATAAAATAGAAAAAATGTGGTGATTTTATGTATGATTTAGAATCTATAAAAGATCCATCATTCGTAAAAGACTTATCAATTAAAGAATTAAAAGAACTTTGTAAGGATATAAGAAGTTTTTTAGTAGAAAACATTTCAAAAACAGGTGGGCATTTAAGTAGTAATTTGGGAGTTGTTGAAATTACTGTTGCGATGTATTATGTTTTTGATCCTGAAGTAGATAAATTCTTATTTGATGTTGGTCATCAGTCATATGTACATAAGATATTAACTGGTAGAGCTAAAGAATTTAGTACATTAAGACAATATGGTGGATTAAGTGGATACATTAATAAAAGTGAATCTAAATATGATATATGGGAATCAGGGCATTCTTCAACATCAATTTCAGCTATGACTGGTATTTTAAAGAGTCAAAGTGATGACTTTCATGTAGTATCTTTAATAGGTGATAGTTCAATTATGAATGGTGTTGCATTAGAAGGTATTAATTATTTAGGACAAACAAACGATAGAAGAGCAATTATTGTATTAAATGATAATAAAATGGGTATTTCTAAATCTGTTGGTGCATTATCTAAAGCTTTTGCTAGATTAAGAGGAACTGCATTTAATAGAGGATTAAAGAAGGTATTAACAAAGATATTACCAAAGTGCATTGTCCATGTATTCCATCAATTTAAACGTGGTATAAAGGGTTTATTGCAGCAAGATAATATTTTTGAAGATATGGGTTTTGATTATTATGGCCCATATGATGGACATGACCTAAAAGCTATTATAAAGTTATTTAGAAGAGTTAGGGATGCTAAGAGTCCTGTTGTGTTACATTTACAAACAATTAAAGGTAAAGGTTATAAGCCTAGTGAAGATGATAAGACAGGAAGCTTCCATGGTGTTCCACCTTTTGATATTGAAACTGGTAAACCAATTAATTGTGATAAAAGTAAAATTTCTTATTCAGAAATGGTTTCAAATTATTTATTAAATAAACGTGAAACATGTGACTTTACTGTAATAACACCTGCGATGAAGGAAGGTGCTAAGCTTGATAATTTTGCAAGTAAGTATCCTAATGATTTCATTGATGTAGGTATAGCTGAAGAACACGCAACTGTTATGAGTGCTGGTATCGCACTTTCAAATAAAAATGTAGTATTGCTGATGTATTCAACATTTGCTCAAAGAGCATATGATGAATTATTAAATGATATTGCAAGACAAAATTTACATGTAATTATTGGTATTGATAGAGCAGGTATAGTTGGTGAGGATGGTTCAACTCATCATGGTATGTATGATGTAAGTATGTTTGAGTCTATGCCTAATTTTATAATTGGTATGCCAAAAGATAATTTGGAACTTGTTGGTATGTTTAATTATGCTTTTACTGTTAAATCACCTATTGCTATAAGATATCCACGTGATAATGATATTAGAAAAGAAATTGATTACAATTATTCAATTGATTGTACGTGGGAAATGTTAAAAGAAGAGGGAGATTTAGTAGTAGTAGGTTATGGACCTATGTTGCTTCAAACAATAGAATTTGCGGAAAGAAATAATGTACAAATTGCTTTTTGTAATGCTAGATTTATTAGACCAATTGATTATAAAATGTTGGATTATTTATTTGGAAAATATAAGAAAATTGATGTATTAGAACCAATTGTTGCCAATGGCACTTTATTCCATAATATATTAGAATACAAAGAAAAGATGCATTATAATGCTAGAGTTTATAAAAAGTCATTTAATCCTGATAATATTATCTCTTATGGTAAAATTAAGGATTTGTATGATAATTATGGATTTAGTGAAGAGGATTTCGTTAAGGATATAAAAGAGGTGGAATTAGATGATTAGAAAAGCTACTCTTTTAGATATTAAAGAAATTATGGAATGTGTTGAGGATGCTAGATTTTATTTGAAAAAATCCGGCTCTAAACAGTGGAATGGTGATGATGGATATCCATCTAAGGATGATTTATGTAAGGATATTATTAATAATGTTTGTTATGTAAATATTATTGATGATAGAGTTGTTGGTGTATGTGCATATGAGGGTATTGAACCAGAATATGATGATATCTTTGGTAATTGGTTAACTGAAGGTGATGATTATATTACTATTCATAGAATATGTACAAAAGAGGAATATAGGGGTAGAGGTGTCGCTAAAGAATTAATGATTTATGCAGAAGAATATGCAAGATCAATTAATAAAAAATCTATTAGAATTGATACTCATCCTATGAATTTAGCTGTTCAGCATTTGGCTAAATCATTGAATTATACTTTATGTGGATATGTAATGTATCATAGAATTAAAGATGAACCTAAAAGGTTAATATTTGAAAAAATAGTATAAAAATGATAAGTAGTAAAATTTATCATTTTTATTTTTAAGGGGGCTATTATGAAGATAGTTTATATACATGGACTTGGTGGGGCAAAAGAGCAATCAGGTACTTATAAAACATTAAAAGAAAATTTGAAAGATATTAATGTTTTATCTCCTGAGGTACCTCATGAGCCTAAAGAGGCTATAAGTTGGATTAGAAGATATTTGGATTACGAAAAGCCTGATTTAGTTGTTTGTGTTTCAATGGGAGCTTTTTATACGTTAGTTAATAATCAAGACATAAAGACAATTGTAATTAATCCTGCAATGCTAGGATATTATGATTTGATGAATTGTTTTGGAATGAATCATAAAGGTCAATTTAAGCCAGGTAGAAGTGATGAAAGAAAAGACTTTATATTAGATGAAAAATATTATAATGATTTATTAGATATTACTGAGAAATATTTAAGTATTTTACATAATAATGAGATTAATATTAAAAATATTAGGGGTGTTTTTGGAATAGAGGATGAATTATTTCATCATAAGGATGATTATGAAAAATATTACAATAAGAAATATGTTATGATTGGAGATTGTCATAATATTTCATATAATTCTGTAATAAAATATGTAATTCCTTATGTGAAGGAATTGTTAAAAATTAGGTGATTCTATGATAAAAACAAAAGAGGATTTAAAATATTATATGGAACAAGATAGGCTTAATTTAAAGCAACAAAAATTAAAGCCTGATAAGTATGATGAAATATGGAAATATGAGATAATATTGCGTAAGCATGAATATTATCATAATAAAGAAAAAAAGAATTTAATAGATAAGATTTTATTAAATCATTATAATAAGAAACATCATAAATGGAGTATGAAATATACTACTAATGTTCCTATTAATGTATGTGGACCCGGTTTATCTATTGCTCATTTTGGTGGATTATATATTAATTGTAAGTCTAAAATAGGTAAGAATTTAAGAATTCAAACTGGTGCTATTATAGGAGGAAGTTCATCTACACCTAATATGTTTGCTAATATAGGTGATAATGTTTATATTGGAGTTGGTGCTAAAGTATTGGGTGGCGTTACAATTGCTAATTGTGTAGCGATTGGAGCGAATGCGGTTGTTACTAAGGATATTTTAGAAGAAGGTACTACTTGGGCTGGTGTGCCTGCAAAGAAAATATCTGATAATACATCAGAATTTTATATTGATAAGAGAGTGTTTAATAAGTAATGATTGGTATTGTTTTTGATATGGATGGAGTTATATTCGATACTGAAAGAATATGGCGTGATGCATTCATTAAATATAATAAAAAATATAATATTTTTTTATCAGAAGAATATAGAAAATCCATATGTGGAAAAGCAGAAGTATTAATTAGAAAAGAATTAAGAGATATGAATCTTAATATTGATATTGATAATTACAGGGAAGATATTAGAGGCTATGTTAATAGTGAAATAGAAAAAGGTAATTATAATATCAAAGATGGATTTTTGGATTTGATTCACTATTTAAAAGATAAAAATTATAAGATAGCTTTAGCTACCTCATCAAATAGAAAAAGAACTAATATGTTATTTAAAAATAAAAATTTAGATATTAATATGTTTGATTATGCTTTATGTGGTGATGAGGTAATAAATGGTAAGCCTAATCCTGAGATATTTATAAAAGCATGTAATCATCTTGGTGTTGATAAAAAAGAATGTTATGTTATAGAAGATTCTATTAATGGAATTATGGCATCAATAGATGGTGGATTAATTCCAATTATGGTTATTGATATGATTGAACCAAATGATTATGTAATAAATAATTGTAAGTATATTTTTGATAATTTAGATGATATTAAAAGCATTTTATAGTAAAAATTGAGAGTTTCTATTAATTGGAAGCTCTTTTTTGTTAAAATTTTGTATTTTCGTTAAATAAGTTTTTGGGTTATATTGTTTTTTTTGACTTATTATTATATAATAATAAAATCGACGGGTGTCGTTTGGAGGGTATTATGCAAAAGATAACACTAGAAGGTTTAGTAGGATTTTTAAAGGAACAAGGATTCGTATTTCAAGGTAGTGAAATATATGGTGGACTTGCCAATGCATGGGATTATGGTCCTTTAGGAGTTGAATTAAAAAATAATATTAAAAAGGCATGGTGGAAGAAGTTCGTACAGGAAAATAAATATAATGTAGGACTTGACGCTGCCATATTAATGAATAAAGAAGTTTGGGTGGCTTCTGGTCATATTGGTTCATTTAGTGATCCACTTGTTGATTGTAAGAAGTGCCATTCAAGATATAGAGCAGATAAGCTAATTGAGGATTTTTCTCATGGTGCTATTACTGGTGATGGTATGACAAATGAGGAACTAACAAAGTTCTTAATTGATAATAAGATTGTTTGTCCTACTTGTGGTGCACTTGATTATACTGATATTAGACAATTTAATTTAATGTTTAAGACTCATATGGGTGTAATTGAGGATAGCAAGGCTGAGGTTTATTTAAGACCTGAAACTGCTCAAGGTATATTTGTTAATTTTAAGAATGTTCAAAGAACTACAAGAAAGAAATTACCATTTGGTATTGGTCAAATAGGTAAGAGCTTTAGAAATGAAATTACTCCAGGTAATTTTATATTTAGAACAAGAGAATTTGAACAAATGGAATTAGAATTCTTCTGCAAGCCAGGAACTGAGCTTGAATGGTTTGATTACTGGAGAAGCTATTGTATGAAATTCTTAGTTTCAATTGGTGTTGATGAAAAGAAACTAAGATTTAGAGATCATGATCAAAAGGAATTATCATTCTATTCAAATGCAACAACAGATATCGAATTTGAATTCCCATGGGGATTTGGTGAATTATGGGGTATTGCATCTCGTACTAATTATGATTTAAATGCTCATCAAACTCATTCAAAAGAGAATTTAGAGTATTTAGATCCTGAGGATAATTCAAAATATTTACCATATGTTGTTGAACCATCTGTTGGTGTTGAAAGAATGTTATTATCTGTATTATTTAGTGCTTATGATGAAGAAACAGATGATAAGGGACAGGTAAGAACTGTTTTACATTTAGCTCCAGAATTAGCACCATATAAAGCATGTGTTTTACCTTTAATTAAGAAGACTCATGCTGAACGTGCTAATGAAATATATGATAATCTTTCTAAATATTTCACAGTTACATATGATGAAACTGCTAATATTGGTAAGAGATATCGTAGGGAGGATGCAATTGGTACACCTTACTGCATTACTGTAGATGATGAAACATTAAATAACAATACCGTAACAGTAAGAGATAGAGATACTATGACTCAAGAAGTTGTTAAGGTAGAGGATTTAGTTGATTATTTAAATAAGAAAATTTTATTCTAATAGGAGTGATTAATTTGAACCAAGATGAAATTAATAGTTTAAATGAACAAACTGACATAGTTTCCTTGGTTTCAAAATATGTCAAATTAGAAAAGCAAGGTAAGAATTATAAGGGATTATGTCCATTCCATCATGAAAAAACACCTTCATTTATTGTTTCAACAGAAAAGAATATGTTTAATTGTTTCGGATGCCATAAGGCTGGTGGACCTTTAAAATTTATTCAGGAAATAGAAAATGTTGATTATCAAGAAGCAGTTAAGCTTTTATGTGATTTTAATGGTGTTAAGTATGTTGGAACTAAGATTAAAGTTGATCCTAATTTAAAATATTATCAAATAATGGAAACCTCTAAAGATTTCTATAATAGGTTTTTATTAGATGATAAGAGTTCTATAAATGCTTTAGAATATTTAAAGTCTAGAGGAATAACAGAAGAAATAATTAAAGATTTTGAAATTGGTTTATCACCAAATAGTTATGATGTTTTATATAAAGTATTAACTGATATGAAATATCTTGAACTTGATATGGCTGATTGTGGATTGGTCGATAGTGGTGATAATGGTAAATATCATGACTTATTTGTTAATAGGATTATGTTTCCTATTAAGGATGAGAAAAATAATACATTAGGCTTTAGTGCAAGAATATATGTTAAAGATCCTAATCAGCCTAAGTACATAAATTCTAGAGATACTAAGATATTTAGGAAGAATCAAGTATTATTTAATATTAATAATGCTAAACCTGAAATAATTAGAAAAAATAGAATTATTATCCATGAAGGTCAAATGGATATTATCGCTTCATATAAATCTGGTTTAAAAGAAGCAGTATGTACGTTGGGTACTGCAATAGGTGAAAATCAGATCAAGATTATCTCAAAATTAACAAAAAATGTTATTATTTGTTATGATGGTGATAAGGCTGGTATTGATTCATCTAAAAAGGCAATTAATTTATTTAAAAGATTTGGTTTTAATATTCATTTAGTATTATTGCCTAATGGTATGGACCCTGATGAATTTGTGATGAGGTATGGTGAGGATAAATATTTAGAATATTTTGAATCACATATTATAGATGAGGTTGATTATTTATATAATGTTGCTATATTAAATAATAATCTTGATGATAAAAATGTCTTAAACAAGGTTAAACTAGATGTATTTAGTTTAATTGCATCTTTAGGAAGTAAGATCGAAGAAGAAAAATATTTAAAAAGATTTAGTGAATATTTAAATTCCTCATTAGATGCGGTTGTTGAAGATTATAATAAATCAAGAAACATCAACATAAATATTGAAATAAAGCCTCAGATAAAAAAACTTAATAAGGTAAAAAAGTATAACAGTGAATGTGAATTAAGATTAATATATTATGCAATTAAATCAAGAGACGAAGCATTAAGAATAGATAATGAAATTAGGAATGATTTAATAGCATTTAGTCAGGAAAGTTTACAATTATGGGTATCACTTGTTAATACTTATTATGAAGAATATTTAATATTTGATGAAGAAAAATTTGTAAATATGATTTCTGAGGAGGCTTTTAATCAATATAAGCTTCTAAATGATGTATTAAGGAAATCATTGAATCAAGATTATAATGAAGAAGATTTAAGAGCTTGTATAAATAAGATTAAAGATATAAGAGAAGATATTAAGAATAGAAATCTTCATGAAAATAATCTAAATTCAAATGATGAAACAATAAAAAGTAGAAATGTTGATGAAATGTTTAGGAATAGAAGAAATAAGGAAAAGCGTAAGTTCGAGGAGGAAAAGTAATGAGTTTCGATGATGCTGTAAAAGAATTGGTTGAGTTGAGTAAACAAAACAACAATACTATTTATTCTAATGATATTTTAAAATATTGCGATGATGCAAATTTAGAATATGAGAAGCTTGAGGAAGCTTTAGTTAAATTAGAAATAGATGTTGTTCCTTCATCTAATACTGCAGATGATGAAGAGGATTTTGATAATATTGATGAGCCAAATTTGGCTGATGTAGAAGAAATTGATATTTCTACATATGATCAATTGCCTTCATCTATTAAAGTAGATGATCCAGTAAGAATGTATCTTAAGGATATAGGTAAAATTCCACTATTATCTTTAGAGGAAGAAACTCAATTAGCTAAGGATGTTGTTGAGGGAAGAAGTGCTAAAGAAAGAATTGCTAAGATTGATGAAGAAGAAGATAGCAATGTAACTAAAGAGGAATATGAAGAATTAGAAGCTAAGGTTCAAAAAGCATTATATGCTAAAGACAAGCTTGTTAATGCCAATTTAAGATTAGTTGTATCTATTGCAAAAAGATATTTATCACGTGGATTACAATTCTTGGATTTGATTCAAGAAGGTAATATGGGATTGATTAAGGCTGTAGATAAATTTGATCATAGAAAAGGATTTAAATTCTCTACATACGCTACTTGGTGGATTAGACAGGCTATTACAAGAGCTGTAGCTGACCAAGCAAGAACAATTCGTATCCCAGTTCATATGGTTGAAACAATTAATAAGCTTGTTAGAGTACAACGTCAATTAGTACAAGAATTATCTCGTGAGCCATCTCCTGAAGAGGTAGCTGAAAGAATGGAAATTTCTGTTGAAAAGGTTCATCAAATTCAAAGAATTGCTCAAGAGCCTATTTCATTAGAAGCTCCTGTTGGTGAGGAAGAGGATTCATCTTTAGGTGACTTTATTTCTGACCCACATGCACTTGACCCTTATGAATATACTGCTAAAATGAAATTAAGAGAAGAACTTGATGAAGTTTTAGATACTTTAACTGAAAGAGAAAAAAGAGTATTAATTTTAAGATTTGGTCTTCAAGATGGGAGAGTAAGAACTCTTGAAGAGGTTGGTAAAGAGTTTAATGTTACTCGTGAGCGTATTCGTCAAATAGAAGCTAAGGCTTTAAGAAAATTAAAACATCCTTCAAGAAGTAAAAAGCTTAAGGATTTTATGACTAGTCATTAATAAAAATTGAGCACATTTTGTGCTCATTTTGTTTATAGATAGGAGTGATATAATGGATAGGATAGAATTAATCGCAAGTCTAGCTAAAGATAGTAAATTATTATTGGATATTGGGTGTGATCATGCATATTCATTAATATATGCTATAAAAAAATATAATGTTAATCATGCAATAGCTTCTGATATAAGTGATGGACCACTAGAAAATGCTAAAAAGAACATTATTGATAATGATTTATTAGATAAAATTGATATTATTAAATCTGATGGATTAAAAAATATTGATTCTAATTTTGATACGTTAATAATATCTGGTATGGGTGGAATTTTAATTAAAACAATTCTTGAAGATGGTTTAGATAAAATTAAAGGTAAGAAATTAATAATAGAAGCTAATAGTGATACTTATTTAGTTAGAAAATTTTTAACATCAAATGGTTTTATAATAGAAAATGAATTACCTATATTTGATTCTAATAAATATTATGAAATAGAAGTATTTGTTCCTGGTAATAGATTTTATACTAAATATGAGCTTACTTATGGCCCTATTTTATTAAGTAATAAGGATGAAGTTTTTATTAATGAAATAAAGAATAAATTAAAAAAGTTAGAAGAATATTTACCAAATATTAAAGATACTATTTTAAAGGATGAAAAGCTTGTTATAAGGAATGAATATAATAAGATAATATTAGGTGATAATACTAAAATGATTCCTATAAATAATACAGATAATTATTATAGAGAATATTTTATAGATAATAAAAAAAGACCATTAATAGTAATTTCTGCTGGTGGTGGTTATAAATATACATCACCTAGAGAATCAGAGCCAATTGCTAAATTTTATAATGATAATGGTTATCATTCTATAATAATAAATTATAGAGAAACATTAGATTTATATCCTGTACCTCAAAATATAACAGCTGATGTAATTAAATTATTTGAAAAAGATGATAGAGTTTCTAAGATAATTGGATTAGGATTTAGTGCTGGTGGACATAATATATTAGAGGTAGCATTACATAAAGATATTTATAATGCAAATATTGATTTATTAATATTAGGATATCCTGTTATAACATCAGATAATAGATATTGGCATAAAGGATCTTATCAAAATTTAATTGGAGATTTAAATAATAAAGAATTATTAAATAGATTATCATTAGAAAATGAAGTAAAAGATGATTCGCCAGATTTATTTTTATGGGGAACATTTACTGATGAATCAGTTCATGTTATGAATTCTTTATTATTAGTTGAAGCATATAAAAAACATAATTGTAATTGTGAATATCATATGTTTCCTATGGGTGGACACGGCTTATCACTTGCAAATGAGTCTACTAGTGGTGGAGATAAGAATAAGGAAATAGAGCATGTTTCTAAATGGGCAGAAATGTCACTTGAATGGTTAAATTTAAAACTAAAATAATATGATGAGAAAAGGAAAAATGAAAAAGAAAATAATAATATTTTTAGGTGCTTTAATAATTTTAACTGGTATAATACTTGCAATAATTATACCTTTATCATTTAGAACAATAAAAATAACATCATTTGATAATAAAACAACTTTAACTTTATCTGCATATAAAATGGGAGAAATCATATCAGCTAATGAAGATAATAGAAGTGCCTATATTAAAGTAAGTGATTCAGCAAGATTCTATAATGATATGCTAAAAAAATATACTATAGATGGAACTTCTAATATAGATAAAGGATATATGGTATATAATGGATCATGTTTCTTATATGAAAAGGGTAAAGGAAATAATGAATATTTCTTTAAAGAAGCAATTACTAATGTTAATGGTAAAATATTGTTATCGTTCGGTTATGGTATGACACCTCCAGCTAATACTAATTCTGAAGAAAAAGATTATACAACTTATACATTATTTGATTTATCATATGCTGATACTATAAAAATAATAGATAATTTGGATAGTAAGTATTATTTAAAGCGTGAAGATAACTACTATTTAAAAGTATATAAAGTAGATTATAAAATACTTCCAGATGGTAAAGTAGAAAATAATTATGTATTAACTAATTATATAGAACTAACAGAATATAATGGTAAAGCTGCTTGGAAGACACATAATCAAGATGGTTCATTAACTATCGATAGTAGTAATATAGATTTATTTAAATAAAATAGTTAGCTTATGGCTAATTATTTTTTTTGAAAGTGTTTTTAGTGTTTAATTATTTAATAATTAAGATTATAATATATAACGTGAAAGTAGTGATTATATGATTGGAAAAATACATTCATTTTTCGCTGGTGGAACAGTAGATGGACCTGGAATAAGATTTGTTATATTTATGAAGGGTTGTCCACTAAGATGTCTATATTGTCATAACCCTGATACATGGAATCAGGATGGTGCAGAGTGCTATGAGGTTGATGATGTTGTAAGTCAAGCACTTAGATATAAGGGATATTTCAATAATGGTGGTGGAGTTACTGTCTCTGGCGGAGAGCCTCTAATTCAAATTGATTTTGTAATCGAATTATTTAAAAAACTTAAAAAATATAATGTCCATACTGCGCTTGATACATCTGGAATTATATTTGATAAGGATAATTTAGAATTAAAAGCTAAATTTGATGAATTAATAAAATATACTGATTTGGTATTACTTGATATTAAGCATATTGATAATGATGAACATATCAAGTTAACTGGTAAATCAAATAAAAATGTTTTAGAATTTGCTAAATATTTATCTAATAATAAGATAAATGTATGGATTAGACATGTTTTAGTTCCTGATATTACTTTAAATGATAATTACTTAACTAAATTGAAAGAATTTATAGATACACTTAGTAATGTATCTAAAATTGAAGTATTACCTTATCATACAATGGGGATTGTAAAATATAAAAATTTAGGTATTCCTTATAGATTAGAAGGAGTAAGAACTCCAACTAAGGAAGAAGTAAAACATGCTAAGTATTTGTTAGGGGTGATTAAGGATGTGGCTTAATAAGGATAATTATAAAGAATATTTAAAAGGTATTAGTATAGTAGAGGTATCTGGTGAGTCATGTGCTAATTGTTTAACATTAATGCCTATATTAGATAGATTGGTTAGTGATAGAACTGATTGTAAGCTATATCATATAGAAGCTAGCGATGATACTATGGAATTAGTTAATATGTTTAATGTTTATAGTGTACCAACTATACTTGTTATGTATGATTTAGAGGTTAAAGCAAGTGTTAGAGGATTTCAACCTGAAGAAATATTAGAGATATGGTTAGATAGTAAAATTGATGATATAAAAAAAGAATATAATATCAATTAAATTATAAAAATTATTTATAGAAATTTGTAAATAGTGCTATAGATTATAAAATTTGTTTATGATAAAATATAGGCACTTAAGTGAATTAGTGGTTACTAACACTAAAGAAAGAGAGAGAATTAAGATGTATTATAAAGGATGGGAAGGTTTCGTACCTGGTAAATGGTCAAATGATGAAGTTAATGTAAGAGACTTTATTCAAAGAAATTATACACCATATGAGGGTGATGGTAGTTTCTTGGCTGGTCCAACTGACGCGACTACAAAATTATGGAAAATTGTACGTGATTTACAAGATAAGGAAAGAGCTAAGGGTGGTGTACTATTAGCTGATACTGATATTATATCGACAATTACTAGTCATAATGCTGGATATCTTGATAAGAATTTAGAAAAGATCGTTGGTTTACAGACTGATGTTCCATTTAAGAGAAGTCTTCAGCCTTTTGGTGGTATTACTATGGCCGTACAAGCATGTCAAATGTATGGTTATGAAGTATCAGATAGAGTAAAAGAAATCTTTACTAAATATAGAAAGACACATAATGATGGTGTTTATGATGCATATACACCTGAAATGAGACTTGCTCGTAAGTCACATATTTTAACTGGTTTACCTGATACATATGGTAGAGGTAGAATTGTTGGTGACTATAGAAGAATTGCTTTATATGGTGTTGATTATTTAATTAGACATAAGGAATTAGATAAATCTTTAATTGATGGTGATATGTTACCAGAAAAGGTTAGAGATAGAGAAGAAATTTCTGATCAAATTAAAGCATTAAAAGATTTAAAGATTATGGCAAGTAAATATAATTGTGATATATCTTTACCAGCAACAAATGCTAAAGAAGCAATCCAAGCATTATATTTTGGTTATTTAGCAGCAGTTAAGGACCAAAATGGTGCAGCTATGTCAATTGGTAGAAATTCTACATTCTTAGATATTTATATTGAAAGAGATTTAAAGTTAGGCGTTTTAACTGAAGAAGAAGCTCAAGAATTAATGGATCAATTTGTAATGAAATTACGTATTGTTAAGTTCATGAGAATTCAATCATATAATGAATTATTCTCAGGAGATCCAACTTGGGTAACTGAATCTATTGGTGGTATGGGTACTGATGGTAGAACATTAGTTACTAAGAATTCATTCCGTGTTTTACATACACTTGATAATTTAGGACCAGCACCAGAACCAAATCTAACTGTTTTATGGAGTAAGAGATTACCAATTAATTTTAAGAAATTCTGTGCTGATTTATCTATAAGAACTTCTGCAATTCAATATGAATCAGATGAGCTTATGAGACCTACAATGGGTGATGATTATTGTATTGCTTGTTGCGTATCTTCTATGAGAATGGGTAAGGATATGCAATTCTTTGGTGCACGTGCTAATTTAGCTAAGTGTTTATTATATGCAATGAATGGTGGTAAGGATGAGCTTATGCTTGATAAAGCAACTGGTAAGCCACTTCAAGTATCACCTAAGTATGAAGCTATTTTATCAGATGAACCACTTGATTATGAAGATGTAAAAGAAAAATATGAACAAATGATGGAATGGTTAGCTGGATTATATGTTAATACATTAAATCTAATTCATTATATGCATGATAAATATTCATATGAAGCATTAGAAATGGCTTTACATGATACAAATGTTCATAGATATTTCGCTACTGGTATTGCAGGTTTATCTTGTGCAGTAGACTCATTATCAGCAATTAAGTATGCAAAGGTTACACCTATTAGAAATAAATTTGGAATCATTACTGACTTCAAGACTGAGGGTGATTTTCCTAAATATGGTAATAATGATGATAGAGTTGATGAAATTGCAGTATGGCTTGTTAAGACATTTATGAATAAGATAAAGAAGCATTATACATATCGTGGTAGTGAGCCAACAATGTCAATTTTAACTATCACATCAAATGTAGTATATGGTAAAAAGACAGGTAATACACCAGATGGTAGAAGAGAGGGTGAACCTCTAGCTCCAGGTGCTAACCCAATGCATGGTAGAGATTCTCATGGTGCTTTAGCATCACTTGAGTCAGTTGCCAAATTACCATATGAATATTCAAGAGATGGAATTTCAAACACATTCTCTATTACACCTGAATCATTAGGTAAAGATGAAGACTAATAAATAAAGGAGGATATTATTATGTCAGATAGAGTAGATAATTTAGTTCAAATGTTAGACACATATGTAGATGATGGTGGATACCATCTAAATGTTAACGTATTTAATCGTGAAACATTATTAGATGCTCAGGCACATCCTGAAAAGTATCCTCAATTAACAATTAGAGTTTCTGGTTACGCTGTTAACTTCATTAAGCTAACTAAGGAACAACAAGACGACGTAATTAGTCGTACAATACATGAGTCAATGTAATTTAAAATCAATTTCAACAAATGAGGCACCACTTGCTGTAGGACCTTATTCACAAGCTATCATTTGTAATGATTTAGTATTTATTTCAGGTCAAATTCCAATTGATCCTAAAACTAATCAATTATCTAATGATAATTTTGAAAATCAGGTTAAGTTAGTTTTTAATAATATAAGTGCTATATTAAAAGAAGCAAATTCAAGTCTAGATAAGGTTGTAAAGACAACAGTATTTATCAAAGATATTAGTAAATTTGGTGCATTTAATGAAATATATGCAACATATTTTATTAATAATAAACCTGCAAGAAGTTTAGTAGAGGTAAGTAATTTACCTAAGGGTGCTTTAGTTGAAGTTGAAGTAATCGCAAAAATTTAATTAAAAAACAGAGTAGCGAGCTAGCGTTAAGTGCCTTACCATGGGAAGTTGGGTATGGACGAACACAATTGTGGCGGTTAGCTCGCGCGTCCGCTGTAAAAGCTTTTTTATAGCGGCTTCTGAATTTTAAAATTTGGAGGCCTTTTTATTATGGAAGAAAATGGTATAAAAGAAGAAAAAGAATTATCAAAATTTAAAAAATATTTAATATGCATTAAAAAAGGATGGCTTATTATTTTAATTTTAACTGTTATAGGTTTATTAACAGGATTAGTAATAGCTGATAAATCATATTCAAATAAATATGAAGAGATTACATATTGTACTTTAAATTTTAGATATAATTCAAATTTAGATGTGAATTATGATGATATTATTAGTGAATCAAATATTGAAAGATGTAAAAAGATTACTAAGAGTTTAGAGACTGGAAGTAAAGTATCTACATATCAATATGTTGATATTAAAAATATCAAAATAGAGAAGAAGAATAATTATTATACAATATACGCTGATAAGGATGCTTTTAATGTATCTAAGGACTATACATATAATGATTCAGCTGCGAAAGGATTTTTAAAGCATTTAACTTTATTAGTATTAATTACTGATAAAGAAATAGAAGAATATACTAATAGTGATGTAAAGGGAAACAGTGTATTTAATAATTTTGATAATGAATTTTATAAAGCTAATTCTTTAGATAGTGAAGGAAAATTATTAATAGATTATTCTAATCCAGATGCGGTAAATTTAAATAAAGAATATAAGATTATGTATTATTCAATTTGGATCTCATCTTCATTTTTAGTAATGTTAGTTGTATCCTTAATATTGATTTTTGTATTTATTGATAAATTAAATATGAATATAAAAAGAGAATATGATAATGAAAAAATTTATCGTACACCATTTCATAAGAAATTCTTTAGTGATTCTTTAAAGGTATTTAAGGATTTAAAGTCTTTAGTATTAATCGCTTTTTTATTGGGATTAGTAATGATATGTAAATTTATACCAATTCCATCAGGTTTTGGTGAATTAGGTATAGGCTTTTCTTTCTTATTTTTATCTGTTGCGTGTATGTTATTTGGACCATATCCAGCACTTGTAATAGGTGCTTTAAGTGATATACTAGGATATATAGTAAGACCTGATGGACCATTTTTTATTGGATATACAATTCAAGCAATGGTTGCGTGTTTTGCGTATGCACTTTGTTTCCATAAAACATATGTTACATTTACAAGATGTTTAATTGCAAGAGTAATTGTTAATTTCTTATGTAATGTTATAATTGGTACAATTTCAAGAGCTATTATGTTAGGTTTAGGTTATGATGCATTTATGACATATTTATTAACAATATCATTACCTAAGAATATAGTTTATTTATTACCACAATCATTATTATTATTCTTTGTTTTGAAGGCTGTATCGATGCCTTTATATCATTTGAATTTAATGGATGAAAGGATATCTACTAATTTTTCATTTTTCTAATTTTAAATTATAAATAATATTACATATTATTGAGTTTATATTTTTTGGCATTTTTGGATAATTACTTTGTAATTATTTAATCTTTGATTTCAAATATGGATAATTGATAATATTTTTTCTTTTTAGATCTATCTCTGCCTGGTACTTTAGGCATTGATGAACAATGTG
>JAFXXC010000040.1 GCA_017542485.1 Acholeplasmatales bacterium | reverse complement strand
GATATATTCATCATAAATTCCCTGGCTTAAAGGATAATGAACTTCCTACTAAAGAACAAATCGCAGCTTTAAGTGGTGCTAGTAAGGAAAGAGCATCATTCTGCTTAGATGTTATTAATGTTATTAACCAGAATAGTGCCCTTCAGCAACAAGCTGATAAGATTACTGAGGCATTAAGTAATGCTGATATAGTAAAACAAAATAATAATATTTCTGATGATAATTTCCATAAGGATTTAAAAGAAGATGTTAATGATTTGAATAAGGAAAATAAGATTGATATGGAAATATCAGATGATTATATAAAAGAGAATTCTATGGAGTCTAGTAATTAGTATTTATACACATTAATATTAACGAAATAATAAGGAGGAATATAATATGCCAGTAAAAAGAAAAATAGAAGATTTAAAACCAACAAAAATAGAGGATTATTTAGCAGAAATTGGGGAGGATAATAAACCTGATGTTCTCGCACCTAGATTATTCGAGGCTATTAATAATTATATCTATGATAGAGATTTTATTAGAAATACTAAATTTCATGGTTCAGGTGGATTGGATGATTTAGAAAACTATTTTGTTCCTAATTTTAATCAATTATTAAAGGCTACATATGATAAGATTAGTATTATGGTAAAGGATCTTGAGGCTAATTATAAATTGGGTAATGATAAGAATTCTGTTTTCCTTAAGGAATTTATGTATGACCCAATTGAAGCTTTAAAAAAGCAATCAGATTTATTAGGACCTATACTTGATAGATTAGCAAGATATCAAGCTACAGGTGAATTAAAAAACGAAGAAGATTATGCAAAATTAAGTAGCTTTAATCAAACATTTAAAAATGAGATTACAAATGCTAAGGAAGACTATGATGACTTTATTAGAAATGATAAGCACGAGTGGAGAGAAAAACAAAGATTAAGATCTGGTTGGTTTATTAATTATTTTAATCAAGGTAAAGGTGATTTTACTGAGATATTAAAAAGTAATAAGGGTGGATTCTTTGAGAATTTGTTTGGAACAACATCAAAAGAATATAAAGAATTAGCAAGACGTTTAACTACAGTTCAAGAAGAAGGCCCTGAAAAAGGTGATTTATCAGGCTTAAGAGAAGCGGCTATCGCATACATGAAGCATAAATTTAAAGATTCATTCTCTATAGACGGAGATTCTTATATATTCTCTGGTGATGCGTTTGATAAACTTGATAGTACTTCAAAGGCTAGAGTGCGTTTATGCCAACAAATTTTAGAATCTGTTAAGCAGGCAGAACACGATAGTGAAAATGGATATAATCCAGCAGCATATGTCCCAGCTAATGAAAATGATGTGGATATTGCTGCAATTGAGGACGCAATTTTTGTTGGTATGCAAGCAAGCAAGGTAAAGACTAATCCTGAAAACAATATTTTAAATAATGATATTGTCAAAACAAATAATAAGATTTCATTTCAAAATGAAATTAAAAATGATGTTGAGGATAAAATGATAAGTAATAATATTGTTAATGAAATTGATAATAACAATATTATTAAAAACGAGATTGAAGATATAAAAAATAATTAATATGTTATGGAGGTAATATTATGCCTGTTTTAAAAAAAGAAGAATTAGAAAAAGTAAGATATAAATCAATGAATGATTTTTATTACAGTATTGATAGATATGATAGTGTTGCAGATAAGCGTAAATTCGCTGTTCAATATTTATTAACATATGGACTTGCAGGAGATCCTGATTTTCCACTTGATGAGGCAATCCATTTTGTAAGAGTAAAGCTTTCAGAAAGTGTTAATGAAAATACTGCTGATTTAAATACAAAGGTATTTTTAGCTAATCCAGTTAAGTATTTAAATGCATGTGCAAAAAATGAATATTCTAAATTTGATAAAAATCCAAATTTAATAGATGATGCTATAATATCAGAGCATTATCATAATTTGAATGAACAATTAAATCATACATTAGCTGATCAGGTTGCCGCACTTGATAGAAATAAAAATGCAGTTGATGTAAAGCTACGTATGGCAATTTCAATGGGTGGGCAAGCAAATTTAGCTAGCTGTGTTAAAAACACAAAGCCTGGTTTTTTCTCAAGATTATTTAATACATCATCAGATGAAGCAAAGAATCTTGATAGAGTATATAAGGAATTTAATAATCCAGATTCTAGAGGATATGGAAATTTAGATAATCTTGAGCGAGCTGGACTTGCTTATTTACATCATAAATTCCCTAATCTAAATTTACAAAAGGCACTTCCAACAATAGATGCAATATCAAGGCTTGATAAAACAGCAAAGGCACGTGCATTATTAAGCTTACAGGCAATTGAGGCCGCAAGAGCACAAAGAAAAGTAGAAGCGTTTGTAGGTATGGGTAATCTTAATACTGTAAATGATGTTAATGTCGAAAAATTAATAAATGATGATAGCCTTTTTGATAAAGAGAAATTTATGGAGGATTTAGCTAAACAGGATAAAGCTACTAAGCTTGAGGAGCTTAAGGAAGGCGAAGAGATGAATTTAGATGATGAACAGCTAGTTAAGCCAGCTAATGAAGATTCTGAGATATATGCATACGATGAAGAATTGCATCCATCTAAGATTGATATATTTAATAATACATTCGAAAAAGAGGTTGTAGAGGCTAATGAGGAATTAGGTGAATCTAAATACGAAACAGAAAACATTAAAAAGGCTAAAGAAGAGGAAGCTGAGCTTAGAAAACATTTTAAGGATGGTAAATTCAGAGACGAATTAGATGAATATGATGAATTCCAAAGCATGATAAAGGAAGATAGTGAAATATTCATTAACACTAAAGATATTGAAGAACAAATGGCAAAACATGAATATCATCCACGAAGAGAAGATGTTCACGAGAAACGTTATGAGTCACCAGTACTAAAGCAGGTATATAAAGAAATGGAAGAAAAGGGTATTGAAGTAAATAAAGATGATGATTCATTTATAGATAATGGATTATAATTATTAAGTTAACAAGCGGGCTTCACTAATGAAGCCTGTTTTTTAATGAATAAAATAAATTTATTTTTTTTATTAACACCCTTATTATGTGGCACTATTGTTGCAGGCAATATTGTATAATAAGATTGAAAATGAAAGTTGGTGATTGTTATGATGATGACAAAACAAGAAAGATACGATAAATTATACAGATGTACTGTAGATGATTTAATCGACAAAAACTTTAGAAAATTTCAAAGCGATAACATAAAAGATTATATTGATAGATCAATAGCTTATATTTTAAGGTTTAAGCTTGATGGTCAACCTCCACACCCAAAGGATCTTAAAATAGCAACTTTAATTGATACAGCTAGAAAACAGGTTGCCATAAAGGTTGCTAAGATGCAATTATCATCTGATTCTAAGGATTTAACTAATATGCATACTGAGAATGATCTTGAGGTTAAGCAGTTCATTTCTGATCCAGTTGGATATATGGTTGCTAAGCTTAAGGATGAGGATTATTATAATTCTATTAAGCCAGGTAAGTTTGAGGGATTATCTGATCTTGAAAATAATGGCTATAGTAGTAAATATGACAAAAATAAGGAAAAGATACTTAGTTATATAAGTACTGAAGCTTATAAGCCTAAGTTCGTTGCTGCTGAAAATAGAAAGTTATATACTGATGATATTTTGATGCTTCTTGGAGAAAAGATGCCTAACACTACAATTAGTGCTGAATTAAGAAGACAAAAAGGCAGTTTCTGGGAAAGATACTTGTTTAGAACTTCAAGACAATATAAGGAGTTCAAGAAAACACTTATAAAGTTTACTGCTGTACGTGATCCACAATATGGTGATAGAAAAGCACTTGAGAATACTTCAATGGCATATTTACGTCATAAATTCCCTAATTTAAAGCCAGGAGAACTTCCTACTTTAGAACAAATTGAAAGACTTGATCCGACTTCTAAAGCAAGAGCAACATTATGTTATAACATTGCAAAATCATGCCAAGAGGTTGAGCATGCTGATAAAGTAATTGAGGCAGTTAAGGGTTTAAATTTAACTATTGAGGGTTTAGATAAAAAAGAACCTGAAGTTAAGTTCGTAGATAGTGAAGAAAATCTTGCTGCGAGAACTAAAAAAATCGAAAACAGCAATATGGTAGTAGTACGAAATCGTGAAAATAAGGAAGTTAAAAAGAAAAGTAGCCTTAAGATGCCTAAACAGAATCCTAATAATATTGAAAACAATAATGGAAAAAAGCATAAGAGGGTTATAAAATTTAATGATGATAAAGATGCTCCAAAAAGATATGTTGATTCGGACGGAAGACTTGTAGGTGGAGATGCTAATGTACCAAAGCTTCCAGTACAAGAACGAAAAGTCCATGAATACCAAAAATATCCTATGTCTACAGAACAAGGAATTAAGGAAGAACAAGAGCTAAAAAATGAAATAAAACTTGAGGAACAAAATCCTAAGCAGGTTGCTCCTGATAACAATCAATTCCTTGATGATTTAAAAGCAGATACTGAAGAAAAAGTAGAACAAAATGATGAAATAATTGACACTTCATCAAATAAACAAATACCAGAAGTTGAAGATTCAAAATGATATAGCCTTGACTCACATTATGTGAGCCAAGGCTTTTCTTTTGGCTTATAAATGGGCTTTTATATTATATAAACATTATTCTTGACAAAATATATCGTGTGCGATATATTGTAGGTATAGGAGGATATAACTATGAATATTGCAATAAGATATTTTACAAAAAGTAAAAAAGGAAATACAGAGAAGCTTGCAAGCTTTATATCAAATAAAATTAATGTAGAGGCACTTGATACTAATAATGATTTAAATGAAGAAGTAGATTTATTATTTTTAGTAAACGCTATGTACGCAGCTGATATTGATAAAAATGTTAAGGAGTTTTTAGAAAGAAATAAAAATAAGATTAAGCTTTTGGTTAATGTTAATAGTGCAGCTAGTGGTGCATCAACACTAAAGAGTGTAAAGAAGGTATGTGATAAGCTAGGTATTAAGGTAAGTGAGGATGAGTACCATACTGTAGCCTCATGGATCTTCATCAATAAGGGAAGACCTAATGAAGATGACTTTAATAGACTAGAAAGCTTTGTTAGAAAGGTTGCAGGTAATTAATGGAGGATTATTCTTGCCTTAAATTAAAGAATCAGCTATGTTTTCCTTTATATTCCGTTTCTAATTTAATTATTAGAAATTATAAGCCGTTATTAGATAAGATTAATCTAACATATACACAATATATTACGATGATGGTTTTATGGGAGAAGGATAATATTAATGAAAAGGAATTATGTGATTCTTTATTTTTAAAATCAAACACGATAACACCCCTTTTAAAGAAGCTTGAGGAAAAAGGATATATATTAATTCATAAGGCTTCTAATGACAAGAGAAATATAATTATTTCCTTAACTAGAGAAGGAAATAAATTAAAGGATAAGGCTAAAGATATCCCCAATTCTATCTCAAAAAGCATTGGTATATCAATGGATGAGGCTAAATACCTTTATGGTATTTTATATAAAATATTGGAATCAAATTATGAGAATTAATAATTATAGTATTTGAGGTAAATATGGAAGATATAAGAATAAGATATTATTCAAAAACAGGTAATACAAAGGAAGTAGCTTTATATATTGCAGAAAGACTTAAGCTTGAAGCACTAGAGATTAAAGAGGATGATTATGATAGCCCATGTGGGTTATTATTCTTAGGTGGCGCTCCTTATGCCAATATAATGTCTAGTAAGCTTAGAGAATATGCAAATAACCTAAAGAAAGAAAATGTTAAAGCAGTAGCTTTATTTACTACTTCAAATTGGTCAAGAAGAACTGTAAGAGCATTAAAAAAGATATTTAAAGAAAAAGGTATTTTAGTAATTGATGAATTTTTATACGTTCATATGCTAGCTATAAAAAGCTCAAAAGATAAAGCATTTAATTTCGCAGATCAAATAGTAGAAAAATATAATAAGATGTAATAGAATCAGTAATTAATATATCAGATTGGTTATTAAATAACTTCTGATTTTCATAGATTAGACTTTTATTTGTGGGTTTCATAGACACACATTGAGATGGTATGCTCGTTATCTTTAAAAGATATCCACCACACTAATCGGCAATAAAAACAAAGTGACGGCAAAATATATGCCGTTTTTCTTTATGCGTTTTCTGTTTATATTTTGCCGATAATATGGTATAATAATACCGGTGATGAATGTATGAACTATAAGACAGTTAAAGAATTATCATTAGAATGGAATATTTCAGAAAGAAGTATAAGAGATTATTGTAATAAAGGAAGAATACCTGGCGCAGTATTAAATGGTAAAACATGGCTGATTCCTGAAGATGCAAAAAAACCTGAAAGACAAATTAGACATACTAATATTAAAAGGAAATTGTTAGATGTTTTAAAAATGGAAAAGGATGCCAAAAGATCTGGTGGTATATATCATGAGCTTCAAATTGAAATGACATATAATTCAAATCATATTGAAGGTTCTAAGCTTACTCATGATGAAACTAGATATATTTTTGAAACTAAAACAATTAATTCTAATAATACTATAAAAGTAAATGATATAATTGAGACAATTAATCATTTTAGATGTATTGATTTAGTGATTGATATGGCTAATTATAAATTAACTGAATCAATGATCAAACAGTTTCATTTTGTCCTAAAGAATAATTCAATTGATTCACTTGACCCAACATTTATGGTTGGAAATTATAAATTAAAAGAGAATGTTGTTGGTGGTGTAGATACCACATCACCTGATAAAGTATCTAGCGAAATGAAAAAATTATTAGATAAATATAATTCGAAAAAAGAAAAAACAATAGAAGATATTATTGAGTTTCATCATGATTTTGAATCTATTCATCCTTTCCAAGATGGTAATGGAAGGGTTGGAAGATTAATAATGCTAAAAGAATGTTTAAAATATAATTTTGTTCCTATTATCATAACTGATGATATAAAGATGTTTTATTATAGAGGATTAAAGAATTGGAAAGAAGAAAGAGGCTGGTTAATTGATACTTGCCTTTCGGGTCAAGATAAAGTAAAGGAACTATTATCATTATTTGAAATAGATTTTGAATAAAGTGGAGCACTTCTAAAAACTATGGGGCTCACGTTGAAGTGGTATGCTCGTTATCTTTAAAAGATATCCAATTTAATAGATAGACAAAAGTATTGTTATTGTTGAAAAGAATTTAATACAATCATTATTTCTTTATGAATTGTCTAAGAAAAATCTTCCATTAATCCTAGATTTTTATTTAATATATGTGTGGCATATTTGTTGCATATGATATGTTAGAATATATCTAGATTGTTAGGAGGTATTACTATGAAAATACAAGAAATGAAAGACGTTTTTGAATATTTACGTGATGTTATACAACCAGAAAATATCAATGAATGGATAGAATATAAGAATAATATGGAAAAGCTTTTTAATGAACTTAAACCATATTTTGAGGAAGATGAAAAGAAAGAATATAAAGCAATCACTGAAGAAGATTATGAAAGAATCGACAAGGTTTTTAATGATGTTGCTAAAGCTAGTAATGATTTCATGAAGGCTTATGAAAATATCACTGAGAAAACAGTAGATAAAGATGGTAATCCAATTCCTAAGGTTAAAGAGATTGTTAAGAATTTAAATGATCAATTCTTTTCAAAGGGATTCATTGAATTTAAGAATATTAAGCCTAATCCAGATATCCCATTAAAGGATCAGCTTGAGGATTTCCGTTATTTAAATGTTAAGCTTTCTGATCAAGATATTAAAAGATTAGGTGGTAATCAATCATCAAGATTACAAATGAATGTTAATATTGATGGACAAGTAGTAAAGGGTGTTTTTACTGAAAAGTCTATTTATGATGCAAAGGAAGAATTTGGAAAAATAATTTCAGCATTTGCTGAAAAGTATCCTAAGTATACAGATTTCTATAATTCAATAGATCCTAAGAAATTCTTTACAGATGGAATATATGATAGAATTGATGATAAACTTTTATTACAAGAGGATGGAGCTATTACTGATTTAGAGTTAAGACAAAAGGCTATTAATGTTTTCTTAGCTAAAGCAAGATTCGGACAAGATATCCTTAATAAAGGTGAAGCTTTATCTAATGATGAGGGCTTTTATAATTCTTTACTTGATTTCACAGCTCAGATAAATAATGTAAGTACTAGTGTGTCATTCAATGTGGAGGAACTAAAATTAAATAACTTAGAGCGTATGGATGTACGTAATAGCGCAATGAGCGCAGTCGCTACACTTATTAAGGTTCCTGACCTTGTTGCTAAATCTCGTAATCTTGCAGTATACGATGAGGTAGGAAAGAAAATAACAGAAGGTACATTTATGGAATTTGCTAAAGGCAAAGACATAAATAATTTAGCTCCTGTTGATGAAATGCGTTTAATGAAGGATAATAATTTTGAGAATTATCTAGTTAAAAAGCAAATTGCGAATTTACAAATATTAGATTATATTTGTGGTAACGTTGACCGTCATGCTGGTAATATGCTTTATGATGTAGATCCTGTTACAAAGAATCTAAAGGGTATCACTGGTATTGATAATGATTCAAGCTTTGGTAAAGTTGTTTCAGCAGCTAATAAGATGCAGGTTAGACTTCCAGCTATTAACGATATGAGAGTTATTTCTGAGGATATGGCTAATACTATTACTAATCTAACAGAAGGCGAATTAAAGTCTACACTTCATGGATATGGTTTAAGTGAGGAATCAATTGAGGCTGCATGGAAAAGAACAGTACAACTTAAGGATGCTATTAAGAATGGTAAGACATATGGTGAGGATAAGGGTATTGTATATGTTGATCCTAATGAAACTAGACCAATGATTACAATTATGAGTGATGACGACTTTAAATCAGTTGATTTAGCATATTGTGCTGGTAGAACAAAGAATTATTTCGCTACTATAGATGCAGTTAAAAAAATCGCTACAAATCGTGAATATGAAAATGTTAGATTAACTAGAAAAGCATATGCTTTATCTTTAGGTTTAAAAAGTGCAATTAGTAAAGACCAAACACAGGACTTTGTAAATAAAGCAAAGCAAGCATCACCTAAATGGTTCGCATCTACAAGATATAAGAATTTTATGGCTAAATTAAATGATTTCCATAATCAAGAAATTAAAGGAAATGATCCTTTATCTACAATAAACAAGCCAAAGTTTGATAAGATGGATGAATTAAAAAAGGCTATAGAAGTATATAAGAAAGAAAAGATACGTGATGGATTTATCGATGATAATTGGAATTTAAAGAAGAAAGTAACAGGTAAGGATTTAGATCGTATTTTATTAGTTAAAGATACTGAAAAATATGTTAAGCGTATTGAAATAGACAAAGAAATCACTCAAGATATGCAAGCAAAGCATGAGGCAGATATAAAAAAGGTAAATGATTCTAAGGCATTCTTTGAGAAGAATAAAAATGAACAACTTAAGCTTGTTGAAGATAAGCTAAAAGCTGAAGGTGTTGATTTAAGTAAAAAGGATGATAATGCTTTAGAAGCAAAATCATTTGAAAATGATAAGCTTGATAAACCTGTTGTTAAAAAAGTGGGTAAAGTTCTTGTGTTTTTAGATGACGAAGATGAAGATGAATTCTTCGCAGATGAAGAAGAGATAAAGAATGATATCGTCAATAACAATGAAATGAACAAAGAATTATAATATTAATATATCTATATAACAATAATAAGGAATATGAGAGAACTATGTTTATTTATTTGAGGAGGTATAAAAAATGCAAAATACATTTACACAAGATGAATTACAAGATCAAAGAGCACAAAGAGAAAAATATAGGAAAGATTTATTTCAAGTTAATGGTCATCAAGTTGAAAATATAGACGATTTGGAAGCATATCTAGAACTATTAGCCAAAAGAGAAAAAGACATCTATTATGAAGATTACAAAAAAGGTGGAAAACCTATTACAGAATTAAAAGAAGATATAAAAGGCTTACCAAGAGTTTATTCTATGATATTTGGATCACTAATTCGTAAAAAAGAAGAAATAAAAGACCTACAAAAAATTTTTGATGGTGCTCAGGTGTTTGAAAAACATAGTGGAATTAGAATTAGTACTAAAGCAATATATAATAAGTTCTTCTCTGGAAAAACTGTCATTGATTTTATAAAAAATAAAGCAAAAGAAAATAATGTTTCTGAAGAGAAGATAAATGAAATTATTGCTAAAGCAGTAAAAGAAGAAGTTAAAATTAATAAAGCAAATTTAGAAGATAACAGAACTCTTGCTCAAAAAAATAGTGAAATCTTGGCACAAGGCAAAGCAAAAGGAGAAATAACACAACTTAGATTTAAGGGAAAAATGGATTACCATAGTCCAAAAATGATAGCATTATATGAAAAAGAACTTAAAATTAATAATAATGAGCAATTAGAACAAAATACTATAAATGCCCTTAATGAAGAAATATTTGAAGGCAAAGGCTTTGATGCTACAAAAACAACAGTAGAAAATCACTTAAATGCGTTAGATAATGTAAAAAATACTTATAAAACTCTTTATGGTAAAGATGATCTTTCTTATAAAAATGAGATTTATGGAATAGCTAATTTATATCATAAAGTATATGCACAACATCAAACACGTTCATTCTTTAATAAGTTTTTTCATCCATTTAGAAATAGTGCAGAAAAAAGATTGATTAATGATTTGAAAACTAGACTTACTAACTTAAATGTTACAGAACAAGATATTAACAAACTTAAACGTGGGGAATTTGACCATGGAGCATGGAAGGAAATGTCTTCAACAAAGTTTGAACCACAATATCAACAATTACAAGATGATTTTAAAAAATCTATAGAAGCACAAGAAAAACAAATTTTAACAGATAAGCGTGAGAGTTTAGAACGACTAGTTGGAAGAACAAATGTAATTATTAAAAAAGAGGGACATGATACAGTTGTAGCAAGAAGAGAAATAAATCCAAAGGCAAATAATTTAGAAAAAATTGTAGAAAGCGATGAAGAACAAAACGTTGATAATGATCAAGTGATAGATAATAACCAAGATAATAGCTTTATTGAAAATCTTAAAAATGATGCAAATAATGAAAACGCTAATATTAATAATGATGATAATGTAAATATAGATAATGAAATTAAGATTGAAAGTCAAGCTAAGGATATGGAGTTATAATTTAATTATCCTTTGATTAAAATAAAGCATCAGCTTAGAGTCATAAAAGCTCTATTTTGATGCTTTATTTATTTTTTGAAATTTATTAACTTTCGGATTATATGATATGCATTGAAGAAGTCTCAAACAGAAAGATTAGAATTCTGGACACAATTTAATGACTTATTAGAAAGCAAAGGATGCATATATTTTTTAGTGGATGTTAAAAATACGAAATTACCAACTAGGTGATAAGTTTACTCTTCAAGAAAATGTTTATACTCATGAATTTGAATGGTTAGAATTCTCAAGATTAAAAAATGAATATTTCTACCCATTGTTCTTAAAAGAAGAAATATATAATCTTCCTAATGAATTTACTATTATAACTGAAATAGAATAAGATAAATAAAGAGTGAATATGATTTATTGGATTAATGAAAGCTATGGTGTTGGTAAAACAATTGTACATTTTTACTGTACCCAAATTGAGCATCTTCATTATACCTTTAACATCTTTTAATATCTTTAATAAATGGCTTTATTATGCGATATCTTAAAAACAAGTATTTCAATATCTTTTGCTATTTTTTATATATTTTTTAATGTTATGTTGCGGAAATGTTGCGATAAATTGTGTTGCGTTTTGTTGCGAAATAACAATATGTGAAACAAAATTTGATTAAAAGTTGCACATAGAACAACTATGTGTTAGAATGTATGTGAAACAAAATCAAAATAAAAGTTTCACACAAAAGGGGTGATAATATGGCAAACGTTGCAGAATTATTACATGAACAAGAGTTACTAAAGTCTAGAATAAATAAAATGATACATGGTTCAGTAGAAATAAGAGAACAAAACGAAAAAAAATATATTTATGTCCATTTTCGTGATGAGGGAATTTCTACATCGAAATATGCTGGTGAATATAGCATTGAATTAAATAACCTTATTTTAGAGAATAACAGAGTTGTTAGAGAGTATAAAAAAAGATTAAAAGAGATAAAAAAAGAACTGGAACTTTTACAATATGAATCATTAGAACTAACTGATAATATAAAAATCAATATAGATTTGGCTAGAAGAAATATGGTTGATTCGATTTATAAACAAGCAATGCTTGAAGGTGTTGCGACTACCTATTCTGATACTGAAACCATTGTTAATGGTGGTAAAGTAAAGGATATGACAGCATCTGATATTTCTAAAGTTGTAAATCTAAAGCATGCTTGGGAATTCATATTAGGTGAAGGGGTTATAACTTATCCTACAAATTATGCTATTTTATGTCAAATTAATGAAATCGTAGAAGAAGGATTTTCATATACAGCAGGAAGAATTAGAAGTGTACCTGTTTCAATTGGTGGATCTACATATATTCCACCCCTTCCATATGAGCCTCAAGTAAAAGAAGATTTATCAACATTATTATCAAAAGATGCTTCATATGATGTTGCGATTGAATTATTATTATACGTAATGAAAAAACAATTATACTTAGATGGTAATAAAAGAACTGCAGTTATATTTGCAAATCATTATCTAATTAGTAGAGGAATGGGATTAATTGTAATACCAGCAGAATTAGTATCTGAATTTAAAGGGCACTTAATTAAATATTATGAAGAAAATGATATTAGTATAAAAGATTTTTTATATAATAAGTGTCTAACTAAAATATTATAAGAATTACAAATAAAAAACAGCTTTAGAGCGATTCTAAGGCTGTTTTATTACTAATCTGGCACCCCGAGCGGGAATCGAACCCACAACTGACCCTTAGGATTCAAACAAATCCTGAAAAATATCGTTTTGTTTGTCTATAGCGTTATAAATCGTCCAGTTTGTTGCGGAATTTCGTACAAAACGTCTATTTCATACAGTTTTTACAGTTCTTCGATATCGTTTTGTTGGCAAAT
>JAFXXC010000039.1 GCA_017542485.1 Acholeplasmatales bacterium | reverse complement strand
TTGATACAAAAAAATATAAAATATATATTTAAAAAATAAATTCTAAAATTAATTATTAAAATAATTATTAAAAATAATAATAATTTTCTGAAAATTATTAATTATTACTCAAAAAATATTGAAATTAATAAGTTTGAAATTAGTTTTCTTAAATTAACAAAAGTTATAAGTTATAAATTAAATTTACTTAATAAGATTATTTACCAATTATTTTACCATTTTATCTCCAGAAGCATTCTAAAGTAATGGTGTTTCCGCTCAAAGAATAATTGCAATTTTCATATTTTCCATTAGCAGATTTTTCAACAGCTTTTACTAAATTAGCACCATTTAATACTCTATTAGGATCACTTTCCCATCTTGAAGCTGAGCTTCCACTAGCAATGACGAATTTATAATTGAAATTGAGAGAATTTCCTTTTTTTAAAATGGTAGTCCAACTGCAATTTCCTTCATGAGTCATAGCAGGGCAAGAACCAACATTCCATGAGCAATGAGATCCAACAACGCTTACATGTTGTCCTCCAGGTGTGCAATAATTAATTTTGAATTTAATATTATATTCAGTAGGAGCAGGAGTAGGAGCTGGAGTAGTTGAATCAGTTTCATCAGGTACATCAGTTGGTGGTTCTACTTCTTCACCACAACCTTCAGAATATTCAAAGGCACCAATACTTGGAGTTTTAGTACTTCTTTCACATCCAGAAAAATCTTTTTCTACAACATTTGTTGGTTTTGTACCAGTGTGGAATAATTTGAAATATCCAGGATTTTTACTTGGTCTTAAGCATTCAGCTGGTAAGTTTTGATCCCAATAATTACAATTTCCATTGTTATTGAAAATTCCATTTAAGTCCAAAGTTTGAGCAGATTTTGAAGTAGAGTCATAATAAATACCAGGTAAATTATAAGTATTATAGAAATAGTTATATCCTAATGACCAAGATGATTTAGGAGCAAATTCGATTTCACCAGTATGGAAAATAAAGTTATTTTTCATTTCACATCCTACAGGTGAATTAGCAGGAGCTCTGAACCAAATTGGAGTAACGAATACATTCCATAAAGTATTATGTAAGATTTTAATTTTATTATAAGAAGCATCATTACCCATAGTGAAGAAATAAATACCCATTCTTGTTCCAATCATAACATTGTTTTGAATAGTAATATTATCAATACTGATACCGCCGGATTCAGGAGCCATACCAACACCGCAAGCTCTTCCCCATTTTGTATTATAGCTATCAGTATTTACTCTTAAAGTATTTCCGTCAACGAGAATGTTTCTACTGGCATCAATATATATATTCATTGAGAAACCGTTGGTAATTTCATTACCAATAGCAGAACAGGTATCACATTCTAAGAAATCAAGACCTTCTCCATAAGCTTCATGAATTTTGTTGTTTTTGAATGCTATATTAGTTGACATAACACCCCATGAAGTACCCCATACAGCCATACATTGACTCCATCCATATTCTCTTGATTGAGTAGTGTATTTATTTTCTAAGACACAGTTATATGCTTCATTATTTTCTATGGTATTATAATGTCCTGAGACAACAATAGCATTATATTGAACATCATGAACAGTTAAGCCACTAACTTTAACATATCTTGAGTTCATTAATTTAGCACCGCAATAAGCATTCTTTAATTCAAATGGTCCTTCAATATTTACATATGAAATTCCATATGTATCAAAGATACAAGATGATTGAGTTCCAGTGAATATAACTTTAGCACCTTTGGCAGCTTTAATTGTTATTGGTTTTCCTTCAGTACCACTTCTAAGACCATATGGAACTTTGCTGTATGTTCCGGCTTTGATTTCAATGGTATCTCCAGGAGCAGCTTTAGCTATAGCATCGGCTAAATCGTTTGTGCTAATTATAGCCGAAGAAATCAAAGAGAGTCCTACTAAGAACAAAAATTTCTTCATTCTTTTATATGAAATTAATTTTTTATTTTTATTAATATAATTTGTGACTCATTTCAAAATAATTATTTTTATTTTACATACTTAATAATAAAATAATGGGGATTGGGTATTGGGTTTTGGGTATTGGGGATTGGGGATTGGG
>JAFXXC010000038.1 GCA_017542485.1 Acholeplasmatales bacterium | reverse complement strand
TATCTTCTATCTCTACTATAGTATTAATCTTATTTCCACCATCTTTTGATGAACCACCACAAAAGAATAATTTATAATTATCAGTCTTATAATCTATAACTATATATCTTGAATGGAATAATCCATTATTTTTCTTTACTTTAATGTCTATATTAGTATCTTTCTTAAAATCCATTAAATATTCATCTTTTATTCCATCAATACTCTTATTATCACTTACAATTATAATTTTAATGTTCTTATTACAACATTTTAATAATTGTAATGTCTTAATATTAATATAATCATCAATTATATAAATTGATTCATAAGCTTTCTTATATATTTCTTGATATGCTATATCAGATTCTATCCTTTCTCCATTCTTTATTAAATAATGTTTATCATAGAATATTTTATTTATATTATTGATAAATTCTTCATGTTTGTTTACTTTATTTTTTATCTCATTAATATCATCTGATAAACTTACTAATATATCAGAATGTTCCAAACATCTTTTATTATTAATAGCATATCCTTTTATTAGATATTGTTTAAGTATATTATTAGCCCATCTTCTAAATTCTATACCTCGTTTTGATTTAACTCTATATCCAACTGAAACAACTACATCTAAATTATAATACTCAATTTCCCTTTTAACTTTTCTATTGCCTTCAATTTGAACTGTCGCAAATTTTGAGACAGTTGCCCCAAAACATTCTTCAAGTAATGCATTATCTATATGCTTTCTAATGGTTTTTTCATCTCTATCAAATAGTAAAGCCATATCAATCACAGATAACCATACTGTATCCTCACTTGGAGATACATTTATATCAAGTGATAAATTACCACTTTCAAATTTGACTATTTCATAATTATTGGCTCCATTAAGCCATTTATTTTGAGCAATTAAATTCTTATTATCATTAAATAGACTATCTACCCATTCCTTAAATCTAACTGTAATATCATAATTACATTTATATCCAACTTGCAATATTATATCTAAATTATAATGCTTAACATTATATGTTTTACCATCTAATCCAGTTATCGCAAAAATCTTTTCAGTTATCTCATTTTTGTTAATAACTGAAGATGTTTCAATGTTATTTAAGCCATTTATATATCTATTAATTGCATTAATAAATTTACAATATAAAACACTCATCTCTTTTTGTGATAACCATACTTCATTATTATCATAATCAATCAATACATTAACTACTCTACCATCAAGTTCAAATTCTTTATTTTCCATTTTCTATCCTCCAAATTACAATCATTTTAACATTATAATTATACCATGTTTATATTAATATTTAAATAATAAATAATTTGAGAAAATTAGGCAGCTAAGCCATTATTTCGACATTATTTTTAGCATTTTTTGAGAAAAATAAGGGTATCTCAATCGAGATACCCAATATTTTACATACTTGCATTTAATATATTTAATACATCTTCTTTTGATAATTTTTTGTATCCACCATCAAGCAATATTGTTGCGTTTAATATCGCATCAAAATTGTTAGGTGTGACTCCTAAATCAGAAATATGCATAACTAGTCCGATTTCTCTCATCCACTCACTCATCATAAGAAGACCTTCTTTTGCAATTTCAGTATCAGTCTTTGCGTATATAGCACCTGCATTCTTACCAAATGGGCTAACATTCCAAACATTCATTGCAAATCTTTTAAATTTAGGTAATCCATATGGCATTACATGATAATAATAAGGAAGCGAAACTGCAGATAAAGTCATACCATGTGTTGCGTTTGTAACTGCGCTAATTGCTTGTCCAATCATATGAACTTCCCAGTCCTCAGTTTTTCCTTTAGCAACTAAAGTGTTAAGCGCCCATGTTGCAGTCCACATAATATTACTTCTTGCATCATAATCAGTTGGATTTTTTACTGCTATCTTAGATGAAGCAATTAATGATCTCATTAATCCTTCCATAATATAATCCGATGTATTATCATCATTATCAGAAAAATATTGTTCCATTATATGTGACATTATATCAAAAATACCAGCTACCATTTGATATCTAGGCACAGTATATGTGAATTCAGGATTTAATATAGTAAATTTTGGATATAAATTACTATCAAATACCTTACCATTTTTAATTTTATCTTTAGTATTTGTAATAACTGATCCACCATTCATTTCACTACCAGTTCCAACCATAGTTAAAATGGCTCCAACAGGTATTGGTTTTACTGTACATTCATTAAATTCTAAATAATATTCCTTCCAAGGATCAACATTAAATGGTAAATTAACGCTCGCAGAAACACCCTTGGCATAATCAATTACAGAACCACCACCTAATGCTAATAATAAATCAGCCTTAGCTTCTCTTGCAATTCTAATACCATCATATAATTTATCTAGTGTTGGATTACTCATAACTCCACTATCTTCAATTATATTTTTCCCACAAGATTTTAGTATTTCTACTACTTTATCATAAATACCATTTTTCTTTACAGAGCCTCCTCCATAAATTAAAACAACATTATTTCCGTAATTATTTAATTCTTCTTTTAAATAATCTAATGAATCCTTACCAAAATACAATTTGGTAGGATTGTAATACATAAAATTACCTCTCATTTATTACACCTACTCTTAATAATTCTCAGCATTAACTTCAAAGAATGCCTGAGGGTGATTGCATACAGGACATACCTCAGGAGCTTTTGTTCCTACAACGATATGACCACAGTTACGGCATTCCCAAACCTTAACCTCACTCTTTTCAAATACCTTTTGCATTTCTACGTTATTAAGTAATGCTCTATATCTTTCTTCATGATGCTTTTCAATTAAAGCAACACCTCTAAACTTTTCAGCAAGTTCATGGAATCCTTCTAAATCTGCAACTTTAGCAAATTCTTCATACATATCAGTCCATTCATAATTTTCGCCTTCTGCAGCGGCCTTTAAATTTGAGGCTGTATCACCAATTCCATCAAGTTCTTTGAACCATAATTTTGCATGTTCCTTTTCATTATCTGCAGTCTTAAGGAATAAGGCTGCTATTTGTTCATAGCCTTCCTTTTTTGCTTTAGATGCAAAATATGTATATTTATTTCTTGCTTGTGATTCACCAGCAAAAGCTGCTAATAAATTCTTTTCTGTTTGTGTTCCAGCATATTTATTACTCATTTTATTTTCCTCCTATAATGCATTTGTATAAATATTAATCATATCATCTAAGTCTAATAATCTACTAGACCCCTTAGGTCCACCACATGAATCAAAACATGATTTAGCCATATCAACTATATCTTCATGTGTTGGATTAATATTTAATTCCTTCATCTTAATTGGTAATCCCCAAGAAGTAAAAATCTCTTTGGTTTTTCTTATACCTTTCTTAGCAACATCCATCTTATCAGTGCCTTCAATACCTAATACATTCTTAGCGTATTTATAAAATCTATCCAAATTATTCATATAAACATACTCTGCCCATGATGGCCAAATTACTGATAAACCAGCACCATGTGTAACATTATATTTACCAGATAATTCATGTTCTAATTTATGAGACATGAAATCTCCTCCATCATTACCACAACCTGTTAAGCCATTATGTGATAATGATGATGCCCACATAATTTCACCTCTTGCCTTAATATCAGAAGGATTCTCATGCAAAACAGTGCCATATTTAAATACTGTTCTCATCAATCCTTCAGCTATCTCATCAGTTAAATCCAAATTACCACCACGAGTAAAATATCTTTCCATAGTATGCATTAATATGTCGCAACATCCACTCATAGTCTGATAATCAGGTAATGTGACAGTAAGTGTTGGGTCCATTACCGCGAATCTTGGTCTACAATAATTTGTATTACATCCACGCTTTTCTTTAGTATCACCATTAGTAATAACACTTGAATCGCTCATTTCAGAACCTGCAGCCGCGATAGTTAGAATAACGCCAATTGGCATTGAACCATTAGGTTTTCTTTTCTTCGAATAAAAGTCCCATACATCTCCACCATTAAAAACACCATAGCCAATTGCTTTAGCTGTATCTATAACAGAGCCACCACCAATAGCTAATATAAATTCTAATTTATTCTTATTAACTATTTCTATACCTTCTCTTACTTTACTTAAAAGAGGATTAGGTTCTACTCCCCTTAATTCATAATATTTAATATTATCTTTATTTAATAGTTCTATAACTTTACTTAACAAACCAATTTTAACAATACTTCCTCCACCATACACAATTAATATGTTATTAATATTGTATGACTTTAAAATATCCCCAATTTCATTAACTCTTCCTTCGCCAAAAAATACTTTTGTTGGCGTATAATAATTAAAATTATTCAAAAATCGACACCTCCTTTATACTATTTTAAAATATTTAAGAAATTAAAACAATCTATAACTACAAAATATGCTATACTTATTAATAGAGAGTGAGGTTTCATTATGAATAGTTTTAAAGATTTAAGAATAGTTGATAATTTCTATCAAACATCAGCCTTTTTTCCTATGCCAACCATATTAATTGGCACACTTACTGATAATAATAAAACATCATTTGGTTCTTATTCTCTTTGCCAGCCATATTATATTGCTGGTAAAGATTATTACGCAATGCTATTATGTGTAAGGAATTCATCTAACACAGCACAGCATTTACTTAAAAATGGTAAATGTACATTAAATTTTATACCAGATGATTCAAAATATTTTAAAGAAGCTGTAAGACTTGGATGGCCTGGTGACACACCAGAAGAAAAAATGAAAGACTGTTTATTTAATTTAGAAGATGGATTAATGGCAAAAGAAAACCCAAATGAAATTTATCCAAAGGTAATTAGTGAAGCATTTCAAGTATTTGAATGTGAATGGGTAAGAACACTTGATAACGCTCAAGATGATAAACCAGGTTCATTAGAAGGTTATGAACCACCATATCATGATTTTAATGGTATTACTTCTAAATTTGGTGCTCATTTTATACTAAAAATAAATAAAATCTTAATGAAAGAAAAATACTATAATGCTATAATAAACGGTGTAACAAAAAAAGATTTCCCAAATGTTCCAGTAGATTATGGCTATAGAGATTCAAAAAATTTCTGGTATACAAAATTTAGTAGGCCAATTGCTGAACCACTTCAAAATAGAGAAGTTGATATTACTTCTGTCAAATACGCAGCTAATCGAATAGACCCTAATATTAAATTTTCAGATGAAGCATGTAAAAGACTAGTAAAGGTTCCAAGAATATTCTTAAATATGGCACTTAAAGGCTGTGTCGAATGGGCAAAGGAAAATAACGTAACATTAATTACAGAACATGAAATGGATATAATTAATGATAAACGTAATAAAGAAAAGAAAGGAAAATAATAATATGTGTATATTTTGTAAAATTGTAAATGGTGAAATTCCATCAAAAAAGGTATATGAAGATGATGATGTTTTAGCAATATTAGATATTTCTCAAGCAACAGTTGGTCATACTTTAGTAATGCCTAAAAAGCATTACGCTAATATCTTAGAAATACCTAATAATGAATATCAAAAGGTAATGCTAAAGGTCAAGGAAATAGCAAATAAGCTAAATACTAAACTTAATCCAAAAGGCATTAATGTATTAAATAACTGTGGTGAAGCTGCAGGCCAAACAGTAATGCATTATCATGTACATATCTTACCAAGATATAATGATAATGATATTAAATTAGAATTTACAGATCATTCAAGTAATGTAAATTTAGATGACATATTAAAAGAAATTAATGATTAATTATAAAGAGGTTGTTAAGAAATCAAAAATCTTAACAACCTCTTTTTTCCTGTTCCGTATCTAATGCAATACATAATTTAATTAATAAACAAATAGCTAACATATTATACATTTATAATTTAATCCAACAAGCAGGTCTTACAGCCACTCCTAAATCATCTATGTCTATTGTGCCATATTCTCCAAGATCATTAATACAAGATACTAAATCTTCAAAAGACTCGTCTGGAGTTCTTAGCCACCAATAAAAATTTGATTTAAAATCTTCATCATCAATATCACCATAATCTAGCATTGATTCAATTTCTTTATAAGAAGGTAAAAATAATTTATCTTTAGTATTTACACATTTATAATCATAATCAAATGAATCATAACCAGTAGATGCGATACTATTATCTATAATTGTTTCTATTATTATTTCCTTTTCTTCTTCGTTAAATGCTTTATTATAAAATTCTTCATTTAAAAAACTTCTAATAAAGGATTTATCATATCTATTAGATTTTATATCAAATCTCCTCATACAATCATCAAGATATCCCATAGAATGTTCTACTGCAAGAATTAATGCCTTATCTTTTTCTTCTTTAATAATTTTCCACACTATTGTTGAATCTTCATATTTAGTGTATGGAAATCTTCCAAAATAAATATATTGTCCTTCTCTTTCATATGGTTTAACTTTAGATGTTATATCAGTTTTTTTATTTGATGTTTTTGATTTTTCTTTAGAATCTGTTCCTTTTTTAGGATCTTCTGTTTTAACATTCTTTTTTCTTCTAGATAAATAATCCAAATATTCTTCATTTGATGTATCTGGACACATTTTTTCAATTGCGTGAATATCATTATTTATTTCTTTAGAATCAAATATTTGGAAATCTTCTGAATGAACTCTTAATATTCCAATTAAAGCATCTTCATTTTCATAATCTTCATCTAATATTTGATTATATATTTCAAGTGCTCTATCATATTGTCCTCTAATACATAAAGCTCTTGCCTTTTTTAATAAATCTAAATAATCTTTTTTATTTGTTTCAATTAAATCATCATCTAAATCAAACATTGATTTTGGCATAATATCACCTCAATTTTAAAGTATCGTATTTTATTTTTATTATTCTTTATTTTAACATAATTATTGTAATTAATAAATATTTTGAGGTCTAATAGATGATATTTATATTTTATTTAGTATTCTATTAGAACAAAGGCAAATTCATTTGCCTCAAGGAGCTTATTACTCCTTTTTTTAACCACTTCATATTACTTGAAGTCGTCTTGGTGTGCTCACACCTCTACGTAATAAATTTGAAATTAAATTCATATTACATACGCTACTTTTTCTATATATGTTTAATG
>JAFXXC010000037.1 GCA_017542485.1 Acholeplasmatales bacterium | reverse complement strand
TTTGCTGCAGTGATCTCTCCACTGCATTAAACATGATGTGGCAGGGCTGATTTTATTACAAATACAATATCTGGAATCATCCAGATAGTAGGAGCTTGTTTATAAAATTAGGGCTAGTAAGAATAGAGGGGGAGATTTCTTCTTGGGTGGGGAAAGCTTGAAATGGGTAATGCCTGATCTATACCAGGTATTAGGGATTGCAACAAAAAAAGGATGCAGTTGCATCCTATCTACAATTCTTACCATAATCATACCAAGATTGTAATGGATTTAAAGAGGTAAGTGTTTCAACATCTGTTGATGAACCATTCTTTCTAGTAATCCTAACGTGTAAGCAAAATTCTGGATTATTCCAAGACTTCCAATTAACTTCTACTTTTTCGATATTCTTAACATCTTTTTGATAATCAGAATATTCATTGTTTGGATTAGTCCAAGATTCTATAAATTGAAGATATAATCCTGTACCATAAATAACAGGATTCTTACTACCTTCCATTCCTTTAATAAGTGCATTTAAAAATTGTTTATCAGTCATATTCTACTCCTCTTGATATTTATTTATTACCTTAATTTTCTCATCTCTTGTAAACGCCAATAACATTTCTTTAAAAATTAAATGGTACGGTGTTTTAATCGGAATTATATCATCCACTTGAACAAATGAAACATAATCTTCATCTTTACTATAAACAAATCCATGTTCATCAACAATTTCACTATATTCACATCCAAATTCTTCCATAAAATATGATGCTAATTCTCCATCCATAGTATTATTAAGTAATGAAACAGTATCACATTTTGAAACATTATCTTCAAGTAATTCATTAATATCTTCATATTCACAATCATCTGTATCAATAATTTTAATGAATCTAAAATCTTGTTCAAAATGAAATTTTATAATTCCCTTAATGATTTCTTCATCTGACTGGTATAAAGCAGAATCAAATTCAAACTCTCCACCATCCCAGAAAGAACCATCACAATTGAATATAGTATATCCATAATTGCAATTTGCATCTTCACTCCAACAAGGATTATCAGAATGATAACAATCTAATAACATACCATTTTCTAATTTAACTAACATATAAAAATCTCCTTTGATGGATAGGCACATCAGTAATAATCTTATCCTATCTTGATTATATTATACCAAATTATAACTAATTTGTCAATAGGTATATTATACAAAGTATAATATAAGTAATAAATAATAATAAAAATTACGGTGTTATTCTAAAGGTCGGATGAATTACAGGAATTAGTTGCTGTAAGAGGGCTTAGCTGCTGCTTTTAATGTAATGATGATAATTTATACATAAATTAGAAAAAAGCTTTTGATAAGGGCAAAAAATGTGGCTATGGGCGTGGCAGTGAATATTCTTACTCGGTTTGTTTGCTGCAGTGATCTCTCCACTGCATTAAACATGATGTGGCAGGGCTGATTTTATTACAAATACAATATCTGGAATCATCCAGATAGTAGGAGCTTGTTTATAAAATTAGGG
>JAFXXC010000036.1 GCA_017542485.1 Acholeplasmatales bacterium | reverse complement strand
TTATAGAACTTGAAGATGGCAATTGGTGTGCCATAGAAATAAAATTAGGATTAAACAAAGTAGAAGAAGGCTCAAACAATTTAATCAAAGTATGCAAAGATATAGTTGATAATGGTGGTAAAGAGCCTATAATGAAATGTGCTATTTATGGTGTTGGTAATATGGCATATAAAAATGCTGATGGAGTTTATATTATCCCGATAACTGCATTAAAAAATTAATGATACTTATTAACTATATAAAAATTTTTGTATAAAACATTCATATCATACCTAAGTGTCACATCTGCCACGCTAGTCACGCGTCACTTGTTTATATGCTTAAAAATATAGGTTTAGAAGGTGCACTTTCATCTATAGAGGGTGCATTGTATTAACAATACTTACCTTACACATTAAAGAACAATAGGTTTGATACAATACTGTATCAGGCCTTTTTTATTTATAAGTGTAAAAACCGCATAACTAAGCCATTTATAAATAAATTGTTGGTGTATTGATAATATGTAATATCAAAAAAATAGTTGACTAATATCAAGATTGTGTTATAATTTATGTGTGCTAGGAAATAGTATATATTAGCAAAATTTGAGTGATCAAATGACGCAAAACTATAGTGTCTTAGATTAAGACAGCCAGCTGCAAATTGTTTTTTAATTGCGGTTGGCTTTTATTTTTTTAGACTACAAAATACAAAAATATTGCTATCTACTTGTAATTAAATAGAAGTTAGTATATAATACTAATATAAAGTTACTATTTCTATTTTTAATAATTTAAATTTGATGTCGATTTTTGTAATTGACGCTCATTTTGTTGTTTATTTACTTTTTGGGGAGAAAGTATAAGCTTTCAAAACAAATTTGAGTTTTTATAAATTTTAAGGAAGCCTTCCTTAAAATCTATAAGGCCTCAAGTTTCATATGTGACCTTAAAAGCAAGTCTTTAAAAAGGAGGGTATGTAGAATGAAGAAAAATATTATCATTAATTTTTTGACATTGTTTAAACTGCCCTCTTTTTCGTTTTTAAGACAATAAGTAATTAATTGTAGAAGGGAGCGACTACTATGATGAATAAATTGAAATCTAAGATTTTAATAATAATTTCAAGTGTGATGATTATAGCATCAATTTTTGTCGTTGGTGTTGAAGCTTTTTATAGATTCTATTACCAGAACAATGGTTCTAAGTTATCTTTAGTAGAAGTTGTATTTACAGTTAATGATAGTAACATAAAAAATACAAGCGATGTTGTTTATTTTTCTACAGATGAAATGAGCCAAGGTGATGGATACGAAATCACATTGAATTATTCTATAAACGGTACATTCAGTTCAACAAATGCTGTTAAGTATTCCACATTCTTTAATGGACTTGTAGGTGGCGAGGATTCTGATGGACGTGATTTAACATTAGGTATTGAAGTATACCGTTTCAATTCAAATAGATATGAATATCTTGGAACATTAAATAGTTTATTATATGAAAATTCAAATAAATCAGTTTTGACTGATTATTTGGGTTCATCTGGTACAAATAGAGAAAAATTTATGCTTGTCTATGGCGAGGCAACTAAAGTTAAAGATAGAACAGCTTTTGCTTTACAAGTATCAACTTCATCAGAAGTAGTTACAACTGATTCATCAGACTTCCCTTACTATTATCTATCAAATTTAGGTAAAAACTCTGCAGAATCAATTTTAGAGCAATTGCCAAGAAATAATGCCGTTTATGGTCGTACAATAGTTTTAATGAGAGATATCGATTATCATGGAGATGATATTGTGTTTGACCATGTAGTTGGTATTGATTTAAACGGACATACATTAAATCTTAATGGAGCATCAATTACAATTAATGATACTGCTGAAGAGGAAACTTCATTTATTTCTAATTTAGGAATAATTAATTCAAAAGAATCTGGTTCAGTTGTAGGTGGTATTATTAAGCTTGATTTAACAAAGACAGTATTAGATGTTGAATTACCGCTTACAAATTATGTAGAAGCTCCATCTATTAATTTTGATGTATTTAATGAGATTGTACAAAACAATTTAAATGAAATTGCATCTCAAAAGAGATTGATGAATACTGAATCAAATAATACATTCTCTTATCAATTCGATGTATTAAAGAATTTAAAATATTACATAAAGAAAGGTACTGTAACTCTTGATGCAAGTGCATCAGATTTTTATGTATCATTCGATTCAACAAATTATACATTTAAAGCTGAAGGATTAGATACTTCTAATATTGTTTATGTTAGTGTTGCAACAGCATATAGTGGTCATATGAATATTGCAAATGCCAATCTTTCATTATATGGTAAATCACTTGAGGATGCTGTTGATTATTTAAAGAGTTATATTCCTGTTACTATTGATGGATCTATTTATTTACCTCAATATTTACCAGCATTCAATACATATGTTACATGGGTTGCATTTGATAGCTCATTAATAGATGAAAATGGTACAGTATTACCTAATGGTTATATTAACCTTGATTCATGGGTTACTAAGAATGCTAAATTAGGATTTATTCTAGATCAATCTGGAGAAATTAAAAATGGTATTATTGATAATATTACAATAGAGATTTTATCAGAAGAAGAAAGAGCTAAATTATTACATGATTTCTCTATTACAATGTTTGATTATTATAATGTAACAAGCTACTCATTTGACACTATTGATATGATAATGTACAAAAGAGGAAAAGATATTTCAGTTGATAATTTAGCATCATTTAATGCAATTAAAGAAGTTGCATTAAGTGATTTTGGTATTGATTTAGATTATACTTATCCAACAACAACAATTTCTCAATTAAAAGAAGAATTTAAGATAAGATTATTTGCTAAACTTGGAATAGATGAAATTACAGTTAGCACAATTAATGAATCTAATTATGTAGCAAATGATGTTGATGCTAATGGTAGTATTACACTTGCACATCAATTAAATCTTCCTAAAGACACATTAGATTTAATTTATACAGTTAATTATAAATTCTTAACTGGAAATACAGTTACAGAAAATAAAACTATAGCTGTAAGTAATGGTGAAAATTCTACTACAGCAACAGATATTACAAATACAATTCGTGTTCCATTTGATACATATACAAGATCAATGACTACACCTATAACAACATCTCCATATCTATATGAAAAATTTGTTGATACATTTGAATTAGTATCTGATTTCTCTGGTACACCAGTTAATTATACTGTTGATGATGAATTTAAAGATTATGTAGAAATTTTAACAATCGAAGGTAAAAAATATGTTCATATTTTAACTGGTAAATCACCTTCTAAAACAACTAAAGTTAAAGTATATTATGATATAGCAGGTACAACAAATTCTGTTGATTTCACATTAGTAGGTATCCTACATAATGGTAAAGAAATTGTAGATGCCAATTTATATGTAGAATTATTAGCAAACTTTGATACAAATAAAGATAATATATTAACAGTTTTAGAGTCAGAGCATGCAACTGGTACATCTTTTGCATGGAACAGCCGTGGAATAGTATCATTACAAGGATTAAGATATTTTACAAATATTACATCTCTTAGTTTAAATGGTAATAAAATAATAGATATCGAGGACTTGGCATACTTGACTAATTTAACAAGTTTAGATTTAAGATATAATTATATATCAGATATAAGTTCACTTGAATATCTTGATAAATTGAATACTCTTAACCTTCAAGCTAATCAAATTACTGATATTTCTCCAATCCAAAATTTAACTGCATTAAAGTATTTAAATTTAGCATTTAATAAGATTTCGGATTTTAGTTATATTCAAAATTTAACAATAATGGAAAATTTATTTGTTTTCAATAACTATAATTCTAGTGGAGAATGTACAGTTGGAGATGATGCTGGTAATGATTATATTACAACAATTAGAAAATCTAATCAGTATTATTTTGCTTTACTAGCAGCAAAGCGTATTTCCGGCACATATAATGTATATATTAAAACTATCGACGATAGTAAGAGAAATACTGGTATTGATACTAATAAAGATCCTTGGAAATTATCAAAAGTAACATTTGATACAAATACAAAAAATGAAGCTCTAATATTAAATAAGATTGTTACTGTATCAGAAGTAGATAATGTTATTGTTTTACCAACTATTGTTAAATATGGAACAGATACAAATCATGATTATGAAATTACATATTTTGCAGATTCATCTGATTCATCATATGTTTCAATTTCAAGAAGTGATTATGGTAGCAATCAAATGCATGTTACAAATGTAACAATTAATCAGATTCCAGTTGATAATGAAGTATCTATTTATGCTTATACTATTGGTTTATCAGGTATAGCGATTTATAGAAGAATTAATTTTGTTATTCTAGAAGGTGGAGCAACTGGTAAAATAGAATTAAAAGAAAAACCTACAGATGAAGATTCTTTCTTTGTTTATGCAAATGTATTAATTCCTGATTTAAAGTTACGTGCTCAAATTTTTAAAACTTTTGATGCGAATAAGGATGGTACTATTAGTTATACAGAATTGACAACTGATAGGTCATTAGACTTAGAATTTGTAGGCGTTAAGAATTTATCTGGTATTCAATATTTTACTGGTATAACATCATTGAATTTAAGAGGTAATGTATTAACTGATACCGATGATTTATGGTATGTTTCATATCTTCAAAACTTAACAACATTAAAGTTAGATGGACAAGAATATGATTTTGATAAATTAGTATATTTTTCAAGAAAAGATTCTGCAACTTACGAAAGTTCTGCAAATAATACATTCACAGTAACTGATATAAGTGCAACAGACCATAGTGTTTTAGGAACATATGGATTAACATCATTAACAACTTTAAATGTTAATGGATGTCATAAATTAAATGAGGATGAAATTAAAACAGAATTATATCATGTTTATTTAAATAATAGTGTAAATATTTATAAGCAAGATGAATCAACAATTTGGGATCCTATTAAAGATGAAGTATCTAAGTTATTAGGTGGAATGACTACATCTGCAACATTTGTTAATTTCTATGATACGTTAGAATTAGCAAAGAATTATTCATTCTATTTATATGATGACTTATTACCTACAAGCTTTACATTAGGATATACAGCGCCAAGTGATACTTACTATAATCATAATTATAATTTCGGTACTGCAATTCCAGATATTTACTATTTTGCCGATAATGATACATCAACAACTAAAGTTAGCGCAACAACTTTTGGCTTTTATAATAAAATTCCAATTTCTAATTTCTTTAAGAAAATTGATTCAACAAATAAAATTTCTATAATTTATACAAGACTTGTATCTTTTGATTTAACTGCATACGCAAGTATGTCACTTACTTCAAATAATGTGTTATGGAATAGTAAAAGTATATCATCATCTGTATCTAATTATTCTCTAGCTATGAATATACAATATAATGACATGTATAAGTTATATAATGATTTAGATGAAACCGATTCAATTAATGAAAATGGTGGTACTCCATTAAATAAAGTATTTGGAGCTATAGAATCAAATATATTTATTATGGGTGGTTTATGTAGTCAAATATATGGAGTTGAAAGTAATATTCCAGGTAATGCTAATAATAATTTTACTTTCACCAATAAATATGCAATGAAAAATTTCTATTATACAGTAACTGATGTTAATGGAAATGTTTCGCATTATGTTAAATTTGGTAATGACGCTGCTGTAGAATATGGTAGTAAAGCTTTAGCTATAGCAGAGGTTGAAAATTTTGAAACTACTGGAAGTGTGTATTACAATGGAGCCACTAGAGATGTTCACTATAAAAACGGATATATAATGTATACATCTCAGTTGTTAAAAGACTTTAAATATGCTGGTGATGGTGGTATAACAAAGTACTTTAAAGGAAGTCCATTTAGACTAGAGTTATGTTCAAAAACAGCATACGCAGAAGTTGTAAGTGATGGATTACAATATGTACCATTTGTAGAATATGTTGCGGGATCAAATGGTATGAATTATGGTGATGGACATACATTAATTAATGTAAAAGGTATATATGATGTATATGGATATGTAAATTTAGCAACGATATCAACTCCATTACCAAAATTAGAGTTTTTAGCTTTAAATGTATATTTCATGACAGAATTTGGTCTTGAAAATGGAGCATCAGATTCTGATCCCAATAAACTACTAGAATCATATTTTGTTTATATGCCAAATCTTAGAACATTCTTTTCTCATATAAATAATACTCAAGCAGGTGAATTTGGTTCAGCGATAGTTGACTGGTCTGCATTCTTAGCTTATGCATACATTCCATATACTCAAGCAACAAATGAAAAATATTACACTGTAACAGATGGTGGTAATGTTTTAGATATGTCTGATGTAATGGTTGGTGGAATGAGTTTACAAGATAATTATTTATATTATTATGATGATAGTTATCCTATGGATAATAGTTTTAGAAAAGTATATGATGATGAGGGTAATGTTTTAGTTGTTACAGATTTTACTTTAGAAACATTAACAAGTAGTTCAGATGGCTATTACATTAATCTTTTCGATGATTACCACAATCCATTAAGTACAAATAAAAATCTATTTAGAAAATCTCAAAAAAATCAATTTAATTACTTTGGTATTAATTCGGATAAAGCGAATACAGGAACATTTAACCAAAAGGTTTGTTTTACTCACTTATATAAAAATGCAAAAGATACAGTTAAATCTTGGTATTTCTATTTAATGGGTGAAGGTAATAATAATAATGTTTCTAAAGCATTTAGTCAATCAGGCTCATCTTTAGGAGATTGGTCTCCAGAAACAGTAGAAGTGTCATATAAACCAACAGAAGCTATGGAATTAAGTGAATTCAAAAATTATATTGCTCATTACGACGTTAAATTAACAGGAACTACTTATAATGGTACATCGTTGTCAGATATTAATTATGATTCTATAGATTGGAATTCAGTAGAATATGTTGATATGTTTAAGAGTGGTCTAACTGCTAAATTACCTACAAAAACAAATGAATTTATTACTGGTGATTCAAAGTTTGATGATTGTAGGGAATTTAATATTTCTTGGAAACTAATTACACTTGATGGTTCTTCCCAGGTAGCAGAAGATATTGACGAGAATAATGCTACACTTACAAATGCTGCTATTCCATATTACAGTTATACATTTAGTAGTGAGGGCTATTATATAATTTTGGCAACTATAAATAATAATTCTTCTGCTGGAATGATGTTTGTCTTCACTATTACTGATAAATCAGAAGCTAATTTCAGCGAATGGTATGAAAAAATTAAAGATAAAACTTTAAAATATATAACATTTATTAGTGATGTTACAACTACAAAAACAATTAATAAATCTTATAGCGAAGGCTATGGTTCAACATATATTAGTAAAGATGTTGATAAAAAATATGTATCAAATATATATACATTAGATGGTATAGACTCATTGTCTTCACTTGAAAAACTGACACTTAAAAATTATAGAATACCTTATATTCCTAATCTTCCAAAATCAATTAAAGAAATTGATTTAAGTGGAAATATGATAGGTGATATAGGAGATATATTTAATGGATCTAACTATACAAAATTAACTAAAGTAACATTAGTTAAAAATCCATTAAATTTAAAAGAATCCAATTTTAAAAATGGCTCTTATTATACAACTGAAATAAAGACATTAAACATGTATAGTTCTTTTGATGATAATTCCAGATTTTATATTGACTCAACTCAATTATCTTATTTTACCGAATTAAAATATTCCAATGCTATAACTATTAAATTCAAAGATGAATTATATTGGAATTACAATGGTACAGATTGTTTAACAAAAGAGTCTTTAGATGAATTAATTGAATTGTTAGGCAAGACAAATGTTACAGTTAAAATGACTATCAGCTGGAATGATGATGCAACTGCAAACCTTTCTGATTTCCAAAATTTGGCTAAAGCATACGCTTCAATTGGAAATCCAAATGGTACAGTATCTATATCAGCAGGAACTATTAATGAAAGTACAGTTTATACTTTTAACAATAATTATGGTGTTTCTGGAACTCCTACTGTAAATATGGTATGGAATGGTCAAAATGGTACAACTAACTATTATCAAAAGATGGTTACACCATATTATTTAGTAAAGATTACAGTTGGTAATAATAATTTATATGTTGTTAAGGAATTAAATGGTAGATTCTATTCAAATCAAAGTGCTAATGCCACATTGAATACTATTCCTATTGCAACATTGCAAGCAAATGTTGATCATAGAATGATTGAATTATTATATAAAAATTCTACATTTGACGATTCCTCAAATGAATTCGCCGGAACACTTAATTTATCTAGTTTTTGGTTAGATGGAACAGAATATCAATCTTCTTTGGATATACAAGGTGGTACTGGACCTATTCTTGATTTAAAAGGATTAAGTTCATTTAATATTACAGCTTTATATTCTTATAATGATATTAATGTTAGAGAAATAAAAAATCCTGGTAGTAATAGTATAGTTAAAATTGTTGTTAAGAGTCCTTATTCACTTGTAACAAATATCGAAGATTCTACAACATCTGTTAATTATTCTTTTGATAATAAAACAGCAATTAGTAGAGATGTTTTAAATATTGATTCAAATGGTACTTTTAATGCTTTGTTCTCTTATACTAGCATTACTGTTGAGTCTCCTTATAATTATTGTCTAACAAATTCATTCAAGTTAAATGGTTTAAAAACAAGCATATATAATGAACTTACTGGAACAAATACTAATTTATTCCATGATAAACTTAAAGATAAGAAGGGAAGCGTAACTAATTTAAGTTCACTTCATACTAATAAGGCAATTGAGTTTTATGGAGCTACATTATATAGCGACTCTATATTTGATAGGAAGTCAACAAAGACAGTTTTAGGATATGGTATTAATGTTGCGACTAACAGTAGTAGAATATTAACTAACGAAACTGTTATTAAAGCTACAGATTCGGATGCGGGAGGCCAAAGATATATTTTAATTGATGATAGTAAAATTCATTTTCCTAAAACATTGGTATTCAATGGTGAAACAGTAACATTCACTAATTATTCAGCAAGTAATGGCAACTTAGGTCTAAATGAAGTTACTGATGAATATGGTACTTATTGGAAAATGACAGTAGGATCAATTAATACAAATGTTGAGAATATTAAAATAACTGCAACATACTCATCTACAAGCTATAGTGGAAATGTAACATTCTATGTTGATGTAAAAGCAGGAAAGAATGCTGGTGGAGATAATTATACAGAGGCAATAACTACATGGTATGTTGAAATGCAAGATGGTACACTAGTACATGCAGGAGATTTATTCTCATCACCTGTATTAGCGGCAAATATTTTTAATGGTTTGCCAAAAGTTACTTTTGGTACTAATATTGAAATTGTTACAACTACTGCTGTTGACCAAGGTATTAATAAAATTAATGGTAATTTATTAATGGATGAAATTAGAATTAATGGGGTTTTATGTAAAGTATTACGTCAAAATGTTATTTCTCAAATACAATCAATCCATTTCACAGATAGAGCATTTATGTATTATGATGGACTTGAAATATTTTATAATTGTAGGGCATTGCAAGTCAGTCCAAATGGAGTTGGTTATGACTTTGCATTCGCATCTAATATGCAATTAGAATTATTTACATATAAGCATAAACGTAACTCAATTACTACTACAGATTTTAGTTTTTTAAATAATAGTAGAGATACTTTAAAACAATTCATATATGGTTATTCTAATGATAATGATAAAACTCCTTTAGAAGATATGTCATGGTTACTTGCTTTTGATAATCTTACAAAAGTAGAATTAAGTGGTCCTAGTGGAATTGAGAACAATCCTACATTTAAATATTTCTTAACTGCTATGTATCTAAAATATCACAAGAGCATAGTAACATATAATGGAAATGGATATGATAAAATAGATATATCAGATTATCTAAAATCAGCTGCTACTATAATGTATGATTTATCATCATTTGATACATCTAATGATTCTTCATTTATTTATCAAAATGGTTTTGAATTATTCTCAAAAACTGGTTCAATAGATGAAACTTCTAATTATTATTTACCAAGTTATATTTATTCCGGTGGAGAATATTACAAATTACACTGGGAATCATTATCTACATTCGTTGATATTAATGTAGTTAAGAATGACGATACTGAACTAACTCCAAAAGAATATGAAAATGAATATGCAGAATGGAAGTTAGATAATCCAGAAGATAATGATTATGAATTCTGCAAGGATTATATTTTCAAAGTTAAATTTAAAAATTTAGTAAGTACAACATCATATAAAGCATTTATTTCTATGAAGATAGAATATGAAAGTAAATTCGATGATAGTTATGCTCCTGTAACAACTTCAATCATAGATATGACAACTAATTATTCTAGATATTACACAGCATCATATAATACTATATCTAGTGGTACTGAGTTTGTAAAAAATAAGTATTATAGAAATGATAGTGGAGATTATAAATTATTATTAGTTGAACCTGATGATTGGGATAGTGGTACTTACTATGATATAGTATTTACTCAATGTACATCATCTTCAACATATGATAGCGGTACAAAGTATTATACTAAATACATTTATACACCATATATGTATGAGAGAATATTAACTGTTAATTTAGCTAAAAATAACATTTATAAGCAATATTTGATGAATGAAGATTCTTATAGTCATGCTGATTATGTTACAACAAATGCTTCTGTATATGATGGTACTGCATTATCTGGTACATATTATTCAAGTGTTACATCAAGTAACCCTGAAGTAGTTCAAGTTGTAGAACATAATGTTATTGCTAAGGAAACACATTATTTTGTAAAATCAGGTAATGATTTAATTAGAGTAACTAAGGATAATTATAATACTTTGATTTCTGATTCAAATTATGGTGAGAATGCTACTGTTTATTATTACTTCTTAGGACGTGTGTGTGCGGCTGTTGATTATAGTAATAAATATTATAGGTATGATTCAACAACTGATAAATATATAAATTTATCAACAAAACCAAGTGGTTGGAAAAATGCCAATTCATCAAATTATTATTCAATTACTAATTTCAATATAACGACTACATTAGGTGCTTTAAGTGATTTATATGCTAATGATTTGAATATTTCAACTAAGGTATATGGAATATATTTAAAGAATCCAGATTATACTGGTTTAGTTACATTAACATGTACATTAGCTGATGGTTCTGGAACAGAAACAAGATATGTTTACTGGCAAAGATAATACTTAAAAATAGAAAGAGAGGTGAAGTATTATGAAAAAGAAAATTATATCATTAATTGTAATTATTACAAGTTTAATATGTGTAATTGGAGTATCAGTATATGCTCTAATAGCTGATGCTATTAATGAAAAGCATAATACTTCACTTGCTCCTAATCAATTATTAGTAAAGGGTGATGATGAGTCTGAACCTTGGGATGAATATTATGTATTTAGTGAAGATAGATCTTTTTCAATTAAAAATTACGAAAATGGATTTAATTTAATAGCTGTTACTGCAGATTCATCTGAAGGCAAGTTATTATATGAATATAATCCTGCGACATATGATATTGAGTCTGATGAATTATCATTTGAAGATGGATATTGTGTATGTAATATTGATCATACTATATTTGATAATGCTAAAACATATTATATTATGGCTGTTAATTATACTAAATATGATAAATTTGTTACATCATATGAGGATTTAGCATTATTAAATAGTGAATATCGTCATTCAGTTATTAATGATGATTTAAGAATTGGTAATGTTACTGATTTTTATAATAGTATTGGCGATTATATAGGTAATGAAACATTTGATATTTCAAATGGTGTATATGATTTCTATGGTAATATTATTCCTAAGATTACTAATGGAGTAAATACATATACTTTACCATATAATTCACCATTACCAATTGAATTAAATGAATATCATAGGGCTGATTTCTATACAAAATCAGGTAATAATTATGTCCTAGCTGGTGATAGCATAAATATTACACCAGCTACTACAGCAACAGGACTATATGATAAATATGGTAGAATAATTAAACAAATTTATGTATATAATAACAATCGTACTTTTGATAATTATGTATTTACATCAACTGGAGTTTTATTTAATGGTAAGACTTTAGATGCAAATAAAACAATAGATTTAACAAAATCATATTTTGAAAATGGTATATTAGTAGATGATGCTTATGATTCTGATATTTTTAGAAATATTTATGTATTAAATGATATTAGAGTAAAAGAAAAACTAGACTTAATTATGCCTTGTAATATTCATTTGATTAATAATGATATTATTGTTTCAAATGAAATGAATTTGAAACATTATTATACAATGAATTATGTAATAGACGGTAAAGCATTAGGTACTGATAGTGCAGGTACATTTAAAACAGAAAGTGGTACAGGAACTGCAATATCAATTAAAACACCAAATGCTAATGCTAATATTACAATAACAAAAACAAATGTGGATGATAGTGACATTGATGACAAGACTGGTATGCTAACTGATGTCTTAGATTTCGCACAAAGTTATTTCGTAGATTATATTTTAGTAGATAAATATTATCAAGTTCCATCTCATCCAAAGAAAATAGTAAGTTATGATTATATTGATATTTTCCAAGGATTATATGAAATGAATGAAGATGGTGACTTAGAGGCTATCGAAAGAGTTACTGATGATAATGAAATTCAATATACAATCGAATATGATGGCGATAGTTATAGAGAAGGAGTTTCCACATATTTACCTATAAGTGTAACTATAGGAGATTCTAACAATTACACATGGTACATTAAATATAATACTAATGGTGCTATTGATTATATTTATAGAAGAGCAGGTTCAGGCGAAACAAAAGATGATACAATTACTATAGATGGAGATCCTGTCGATATTATAAAATTTGGTAATGAAATTTCTTATATAATTGATAGATCTAGTGAAGCTGAATACTATACATTATTCTTAACAAATCCAGTATTACCTACTTCATTCTATAATGAAAATGTTACTATTAAATATTATTTCGCAGATGAAAGTTGGAACTCTACTGGAGAAACATTCCATGTTTATAAAGAGGATGATAATCAACAAAGACATGTATTAATTGTAGTATCTGATGGTGAAACAACACAAACTGCTAGAGTTAATTCATGGTTAATGGGTTCTGCTCCACAAGCTGTATTAGAAACTGTAGCATTAAAACTTGAAGTAGATATCAATAGAGGTTTTGCTTCAGAAACAACTACATCTGTATTAATTAATTATGATACAATCGAAGATATTTATGGAAATTATGCTATCGAATTTACTGATACAGGTCATGCTACATATAGAGAAGTTGATTTAGAGGTACCATCAGATCCAGCAGGTGATACACATAAATTTATTAAAGTAACTAGAAATAGTTTCTCATTAACAGATGGTTTTGGTGAACTTGTTGCTGATATAGATGGTGAAAGTGTTGATCCTGTTACAATATTTGTTCAATTAAGAAAAATTTCTGAATCATATTATGATGAAATGATTAAAAATGAAATTGGACAAGTATTCTTTAACCAAGATCATAATGAATATGACCTTCCAAATGAGACAGATTTAACAAAATATAATGTTAAAGAAATAGATTATGAAGTAAGAGTATCATATGATGGTGGAGTTACAACTCAGCCATTTAGTGGTATTACATTTGAAAAGGATGGAACAAGATATTATCTTGATAAAGGAAATACATCTAATGCAAATAATTTTGATTTATATTTAAAAGTATATTTAACATTAAATGATGATTACACTCACCAACTAATGACAAATAAGATTTTATTTGCTCAAGGTACAACAGGTGGTGAAGGTGAAAACTCATATATTGAAAATGTATTTGAAGAAGATTTTGCATTAATATCTAATTTTATAGGATTGTCAAATCCATTCAAGGTTGATGATGCAAATATTAGATTCTATATGGAAATGGATAATAATGATAATTATTCATTTGTTGATATTTATGTTAAATATATAATTTCTCCAGAAGCAAATAATACTACAATTGCATCTATTAATGGTGATAGAAGTGGTACAATTCCTGCTGGTACTTATACATATTTAGATGAATATTTAAACCGTGGAACTATCACTATTCCACTTAAATCAGCAGGAGATAGTATTCCTAGCGATGGTGGAAGTATAATTAAGGAATTATATACACCATTAACAAGTGAAACTTTACTTACATCTACAACAAATATTGTATTCTTAACTGATGCAAGTCAGATTGGAAAAACTGATACTCCAATTACAGTTTATACATATTTAACAGATACTGGTTTACAAACTGGTGCACAAATTAAAGCATCATATGATTCATTTGCACATTATGATTTATTTGATGGTTTATATAATTCAGTTGGTAGTAAGATAAAAGAAATTACAGATGGTAATATTACTTATGTAATTAATTATACTGGCGATAATGTTACTTCAGTTGTTAGAACTGAAGGTGGTGTAACACAAACATTTACAAGTTCACATGAAATTGATTTATCTGGATTCTATTATAATAACTTTATTGGTAGATTAGCTTCAGTTGGTACTCAAGTTAATTTAGCAAGAGGTATTTATAGCGAAAATGTAAATTGGACACCAATTACATCATTTGTATCAGGTGATGTTACTTATACTATTACATATGATGAAAATGGTGAAGTAACTAGTATTACAGGTGTTGATGCACAAAGTGGTGATCCTGTTGACAATTATACTGTTACTATTACATCTGCAGATTTAGCAGGTGATAGAAAGATTTATACTAGAAATAGTGCTCAACAAACAATTTTCTATGAAAAAACTGGTGAAGATGAATATTCTGCAATTACAATGTATAAGCAAATATATTCATTTAATGTTCCAGGTATTTATAAAACTACAGACTTTAATGTTACAAATCAATATGATTTATATACAAAGATTAAAGAAAATTATGAAGATGAATTATTTGATGAAATAAATGGTAGCAATCAGTATTTATTAGCAAAGACTGTTGAAGAAGCAGAAAGATTAGTAATAGATTTAACATCTGAGCAACCATCTACAACAATCTCTGCAACAAAATTTGGATACTTTAAGAAATTAAAATATTTAGAAATTAGATATGCAGTATTTGATGGCGGTAAATATAGTGAGTTTATTACTCAAACCGGAGTTAAAGATGGTGTTGATTTGAAATATATTCATAATACACTTGAGACATTGATATTAGATCATTGTAAAACTAATCAAGGTGATAAATCATTTGCTAATTTTAAACAATTAACTAAACTTGTTTATACTAATAATTATTTCAGTAGTAATGTATTAGCAAATGTTGTTCCAACATTGTATCGTAGATTAACATATTTAGATTTATCAAATAATAATTTCAGTGATATATCTAGATTAAATACATTAATTAATCTTGAATATTTAGATTTAAGAAATAATGCAATAAAGACATTTGATAAATTAGCATATGATGCTAAGGGTGAAAAAGCTATAACAACATTAAATACATTATATATTGGTAATAATACTGTTAATACAACAATTACATTAGGTTCAACTACTATTAAACCTTATGGTACTCCATCATATAATAATGATGGTACAATCAATAATGGTGCTGTTAATGTTGCAACATTAATTCAAATATTAGATAATAACCCAGAATTAAAGATAGCTAATGATGGTACAAATGATTTTGAAAATGAAAATCTAAATAGCTATAGAAAATCAGCTTATGTATTAAATGCTATAATGTATATGAATAGATATGATGATAATTTATCATTAGATATTACTCCAATACTTAATGTATGTACAGTAAATGGTGTATATATGACAGTAGCAACACAAGCAACTTACAGTACAATTAGTGCTACATCATCACCATCATATTCTGGAAATGGTTATTATACAACTGCATTAACTGCAGATGCAAATTATGAAATAATAATCAGTATTACATATACTGATACTGATAGTAATTCATTTACTATTTATAGAGAAATCTATTTTAAAGAAGGTACATTAACAACTAGTTAGAAGGGAGGTGCTTCCATATGAATAAAAGACCAATTATTAATTTATTGATGGTAATTACAGGATTAATAATTTTAGTTACTGCCTGTGTAATTACAAGAGCATGGTACGTTGGTGCAACAATGAGTGATGGTGCGGTTATTTTATCTGAGCCTGTTGAAGGTTTAAAGGTTAGAGTATATCGTGGATATGACTACGACCTTGATGGAGGCATCGACGAACATTTAAAGGATTCTAGAAATAAAAATGATATGAATGAAAGTTATAGTTATTTAACTGAAAATGATGAAGTAGCTGAAATTATTGATAATAACTATATTACATATCGTTTAGTTATTTCTAATGATTCATCTTATAGTTTAAAATTAAATCCTTATTTTAAATATGAGGAATCAACTAAACAAAATTGTTTATTATATTCAATTGATTCAATTTCAATTTATGATCATACAATAAGAAATCAAGATGGAACAAATATTATTGATTATGATGATCGTGCTATAATGACTGATAATACATTTAGTGGTAATTATAAGACTTATTCACTAACTAATGGTTTATTTGATACATATGGTAAGCCTATTTATCATATAACTAATGGTGTAACAACATATGAATTTGAATATACAAAAAGTGAAGATACATATACATGTACAACTGTTAAGAAAAATGGTGTCGCTGTAGCTAATGAAAAGGCTGATTTAACTAATTTCTATGTATCTGATATTTATGATTCAACTGGCGCATTAGTTTCAAGTGGAACAATAAGTTCAGCTTATACTAATCATGGTGTTCAATATAATTATTTAAATAGTTCATATAGATCATTTGCGATAGCAGCTGATACAACTTATAGTTATAATATGTATCCATCTATTGTAACTTTACCTAATAAGAATTTGAATTTATATATGCATGAAGAATATTATAATAACTATATTGCATTAGAGTCATTCAGTGAATATTATGTAGATATAGTATTTAAATCAAGCTCTTCAACTCAATCAATATATGAAGCATTAGAAGGATTTGCAGAAGCATATGATGGAACATATGATTCTACAAATGTAACATATGATTTTGATGATCCACTTTATCAAGCAGAATATGATTTAATGGAAAGATTATATGATGAAAAAACTACTAATTCATCATTATCTAATTTAGCAGTTGATGGTGCTATTCCATTTAAAATTAAGTATTTCTGCTATGATGTAGAAATTGGTACAGAATTTGATAGTTATGATAAACCTGCGTATGAGGCAAGTAGGACTCCGGAGGTGGATATCTAATGAGAAGAAAGATTAATTTGATTTCATCACTTGTTACATTAGCTGTTACAGTATTCTTACTAATTGCGTTTGTTTATTCTTGGTATGTTACAAATAAAACTGTATCAGCAAATGCAATATCTGGTACTGCAGGTGATCCTGAAGATAGTTATATTGTTACATTTAATTTAGGTGATGAAAAAGTAGATGTACCTATGATTCCTGGTAATTTTTCTATGTTACAAGTAAATATATCAGGTGAAGGAGTTACAAATGCTAGATTGGCATTTAGAACTCCAAGGATTGCTTGGAAAAATATTGTTACTGAGTATACAGCATTAGCTAGTGCTGTTGATTTTGAAAAGAATGTTTATTATAATTCAGATAATGAATTGTTAGCTACAAAGCCTAATGATTGGGCAACTAATTATTCATCTTATAAAAAAGTAACTGATAATGTTATTACTGTTGAGGAGGTTGGTACTAAAGAAGTATCAATGCCTTTAGAAAGATTATATGGAGTTAATTCATATTTCACAAAAACAGGAGAGGATACATATAAGAAGATAAATATGTCTTTAGGCGAAAAAAGAGCCGAATTCCTTAAATTATGGAGAGCAGAAGGAATAGACATGTCAGAAGCTATTAGCGTTTATGTTAGTGATGAATTAATAGAAGAAAAAGATTATGAAACTGAACTTCTTCCTTTATATCAAGCAGATGAATTTGGACCTATAGCTAATAATAATGTTACTTTCAATGGCGTTAATTCTAATGGAAAGACAATGTATTTCTATTTCTATTTTGATGCTACTGATACATATTTTAATACATCTGGTGATACATATTTTTATGGAGAAAATCCTTATTTTCTTCAAACTTGTACATTAGATTTAGTTATTACAAAATCAAATTAAGCGATTAAATTTGAATAGAGTGGAGGACAATTATGAAAAATAACAAATTGGCTAAAGCATTGCTATTAATAGGGCTAGCTGGCATATCTATGGTTGGTTTTTCATCTTGTGCAAATGTTGATAATAGTACAACAAATGCACCAAGTGATACAACTACAAGCCAAAGTTCAAAAAAAGAAATAAAGAATGTTACTTTTCAAGGGCAAAGTTTTACTTATGATGGGAATGCACATTCATTAGCTGTTTCAGGTCTTCCAGAGGGTGTAAGTGTTACTTATACTGGTAATGGGCAGATTAATGTTGGTACATATACAGTTACTGCCCATTTTTCTGATTCAACAGGAACTTATATAGTTCCAAATGATATGACTGCATTATTGATAATTAATCAAAAGACTATTGATAATATATCATTTGTTGGTGAATCCTTTGTTTATGACGGAAATGCACATTCAATTGAGGCTACAAATATACCAGAAGGCGTTAATGTAACATATTCTATTGATGGTAATAGTGGTAATAGTATGACTGATGTTGGTGAATATGAGGTTACAGCTCATTTTACTCAAGAAGGTCATAATTATGTACTACCTAGTGATATGAAGGCAAATTTAATTATTACACCAAAGAGTTTAGGTGGTGTGGTATTTAATGATTTAACTACAACATATGATGGTAGTAGTCATTCAATTGAGGCTACAAATATACCAGAAGGTGTTAATGTTTCTTATAAAATAAATGGTTATAGTGGTAATAGTGCAACAAATGCAGGTGAATATGAAGTGGTTGCTCATTTTACAGCTATTAATGATAATTATACTGCTCCTGAGGATATGACTGCAGTATTAACAATTAATAAAAAGAATATTGCATTTACTATGACAAATGAAACTATTGAATATAATTCTGGTGTTAATTCTATAGTAGTTAATGAAGAAATACCTAGTGATATTACAATTACATATTTTGTTAATGGTGAAGAATTCTATGGTGCAACAAATGCTGGAGAATATGTGATTACAGCACAAATTAATGATTTAAATAATAATTATAATGTTGTTAATATTCCATCTGCAAAATTAACAATAACAAAAGCTACATTTGATGTTTCTGATTTTGTGTTTATTGATAAAACATTTGAATATGATGGAACATCAAAATCATTAGAAGGATATGGTTCATATCCAGCAGGAATAGAACCTTCATATACAATAGATGGTGTGACTGGTAATAGTGCTATAAATGCTGGTACTTATGAGGTTATTTTACATTTTGAAGTAGAAGATAAGGATAATTATAATTTAGTTCCTGATAGAATAAGAGAATTAAAGATAACAAAGAAGAAAATTAGTATTCCATCTGAATCAAGTACTAATTATGTTTATAATGGAAATGAAATAACATATGATTTACCTGAATCAACTTATTATACAGTTAGTAATAATAAGAAAACTAATGCAGGAGAATATGTTGTTAATGTAAGTTTAAATGATGTTAATAATACTATTTGGTCTGATAATACAAGTACTGATAAGAATTATGATTTTGTTATTAATAAAGCAACATATGATATAAGTGAATTTTTATCTACATTTAATAATTTAACAGTTGCTTATGATGGTAATGAGCATGAACTTAAGGGTGATTCAACTAAATTACCTGATGGTGTTACCGTAGAATATAGTAATAATAAATTGACTAATGCTGGTTCATTAAATGTAACTGCAACATTCTCACATAGTAATACTAATTATAATGTTATTAATAATATAACAAGAACTTTAAGTATTACTAAATCTGATGTTCCAGGATTAAAGTTTGAATCACAATCATATACATATGATGGAGATAGTCATAATATTTTAGTTACTGGTACACTACCTGCTACAGTTTCAGTTAATTATTATGTTAATAATGTTTTATTTACAGGTGCTATAAATGCAGGTATTTATAATATTGTAGCTAAATTTACTGATAGTTCTAATAATTATGAAATTGATGATATGGAAGCTACACTTACTATAAATAAAGCAACATATGATATAAGTGAATTCTTGTCAACATTTAATAATTTAACAGTAACATATGATGGTAATGAACATGAGTTAAAAGGTGATAGTACTAAATTACCTACTGGATTAACAGTAAATTATTCTAATAATAAGAAGACTAATGCAGGTAATTATACAGTAATTGCTACATTCACAAATAGTAATACTAATTATAATAATGTTGCTAATGTATCTAGAACATTAACTATAAATAAGGCTGACTTTGAAGTAACATTTAATAATAAGATAGTAACATATGATGGAAGCTCTACATCAATTGAAATAGAAGAGGTATTACCTACTGGATGTAGTGTATCATATACAATTAATGGTGTTAGTGGAAATAGTGCAACAAATGCCGGTAGTTATACAGTAATTGCAACATTTACTATGTCTGGTAATTACAATTCTATTAATTCAAAGACAGCTACATTAACTATTTCTAAGAAGGATATTTCATCATTGTTATCATTTAGTGATAAGACATTCTCATATGATGGAAATCCACATACAATTGAAGTAGTAAAATCAACAGGAGTTCCTAGTACATTAACTGTCACATATTCAATAGCTGCACCTGTTAAGGCTGGTACTTATCCAATAGATGCTAATATTACTGAAACAAGTGGTAATTATATTTATCCTAATAAATTATCTGCTAATATTATAATTGTTAAAGACGGTAAATATTGGGATGTAGTATTTGATTATGGTAATGGTAATAAGATTGAATATGTAATTGAGAATAATAAAGCTGTAGCAACTAATGATATTCCAGAGTTAGATGAAGAAACTGGATATAATGTTTCTTGGTCTTATAATGGTGGCGTTATTACAGCTGATCAAACATTTACAGTTGTTAAAACTGCAATTGAATATGAAATTGAATATAAATCAAGTATATCTATTACAAATACAAATAAAACTAAATATACTATTTTAGATTCATTTACATTAGTTGAACCAACTCCTGGAGCTAATTATGATGGATATGTATTTGAAGGCTGGTATTTAGAAAATACATATGATACTAAGATTTCAGCAATTCAGCAAGGTACTACTGGTAAGAAAACTCTTTATGCTAGATTTATAGATTTACATGTTACAGCTAATAAAGATAGCATAACTAAGGATTTGACTACATATGATTATGTGGCATTCAAATATGATGATTATGAATTATTAGAATCATTTAATGTTTCATCATTATTAAGTATTCCTACTGGTACTACAGCTAAATTATATAGTGATTCAAATTTAACAACAGAAATAACAAGTAAGATTATGACATTATCAATTGGTGTTAATATTTCATATTATGTAGTTTCTTCAAATGGTAAATCTTATACATATATGGTTTTGGTAAATAAGCATGATATGAAGGCATATAGAGCTTATGTAGATGGTAATGTAAAATATTCTGGATTAAAAGAAAAGGGAACAACAGTTAGTCTACCTGATGAAGAAAAGACTGGTTATACATTTGCAGGTTGGAGTTTGGAAAATGATTCATCAGTTACAGTTAGTATGCCATATACTATAACAACAGATGTCGATTTTTATGCATATTTTATTTCATCATCTTATAAGGTTACATATAAATTAGATGATGAAACTGAATTGTTCTATGATATGGCAGCATATGGTATGCATTATACAATCCATGATCCATACGTTGATGGAGATAATGTTTCAGTTAAGTGGAGAATGGATGATGTATTATATGATATAGATTATGAATTTGATTATAATTATTCTAAGCCTATGACATTCTATGCAGTAATGGATACTGCATCTAGTGAATTTACATCAACAATCACAGATGGTAAGGCTACTATTAATTCATATACTGGAACTAATACATCAATTACAATACCTAATTATGTATTAAATGGTACTAAATATTATAAAGTTAATGCTATTGGTGATGAAGCATTTATGAATAATACTTCATTAACTAATGTTGTAATTAATAACAATATAGAAAATATTGGAATTAGAGCATTCTACGGAGCTAATAATATTAATTATTATACTTATGGTAATGGTTATTATTTAGGTAATAGTACTAATAATTATTTATGGCTTGTAGGAATGGATTTAACAAAGACAAGTATTGTTATTAAACCAGAAACAAATAATGTTGCATTTGGAGCATTATATAATTCTAATATTGAAAGCATTGAAATTCCATTTATTGGAAAGAATGTTGCATCAGAAGATGCCGAAGGATTATTTGGTTATATATTTGGTGATGAAGAATATACAAATTCTATAGCAGCAAATCAATATTATGCTTCAACAAAATCAGTTAATTATTATATTCCAAATACATTAAGAACTATAGTTGTAGATAATGGAGCTATAATTAAATATGGTTCATTCTATAATATTAGTATGGTAGAAAATATAACATTACCTAACGATATTGAAACTTTAGGTATTGATTCATTACGTAATATGACAAATCTAAAGTCATTAGTAATTCCTGATTCAGTTAATACATTACCTAATGGTATAATTAATGGTTGCTTGAGCTTAGAAAGTATTATTTTACCATTTATTGGTGGTAATAAAGTGGTTAACGAACCAGGAGAATCTACATTATTTGGATATATATTTGGCAATAATAGAACAGGATTTGATAATAATTTATATCATAGAAAACAACAATATTATTCTGAAACAAGTGGTGGAAAATATGCAACTATACCTGTAAGCTTAAAAACAGTAACAATTACAGGTGGAGAAAAAATATTCTATGGTGCTTTCTATTATTGTGATTCAATTGAAAAAATAATATTACCAGAAGATATGGTATATGTTCCAAATGTATATTCAGATCCTAAATATGATCCAGCTTTATCTAAGATATTCTTTGGATGTACTAATTTACAAGATGTATTATTGCCAGTTGGCGTTAATTATTTGAAAGAAGCATTTAAGAATTGTACAAGTTTAGCTAATATTAATTATTGTGGTGATGAAAAAGATTGGGCAGATATATCATTTGATAATAAGGATTCAAACCCAATGACATTATCTTCACAACCTAAATTTAATATTAAGAATAATTTAGGTGAATTTGAAGAAATAACAACATTAGATCTTACTGGTGTAGAGTCAATAGGTAACTATGCATTCTATAATTTTAAATCAGTTAATAATATTACATTATCTTTATCATTAAAGACAATAGGAGATTATGCATTCTATAATTGTAGTTCAGTTATTAGTTTAAATTTAAATGAAGGATTAGAATCTATAGGAAAAGGTGCATTATCTAATATGAGTGGTTTAACAACTTTAGTTGTTCCAAGTACTGTTACAAGTATGGAAAGTGGTGCTTTAGCAGGTGATGGAGCTATAACAGATTTAACTATTCCATTTGTTGGTTCATCTATAAATGAGACTCTTGCTTCAAAAACAACACTATTTGGATATATATTTGGTAGTACAAGTTATGATAATTCTACTGAAGTAACTCAAAATTATGATGCTAATAATACTGTTAAATATTATGTTCCATCTAATTTAACTGATTTACATATTACTAATTCAAATTCAATATTGTTCTATGGTTCATTCTCAAATTGTACAATGTTGAAGAATATTACAATTGAAGGTAATTTGACTTATATTAATGCTAGATCATTTGCTAATGGACTTGATTTAGACAATTTATATTTACCTAATACTATTGAAACAATAGCAGGATTAGCTTTCTATCAATCTAGAACAACAAACTTATATTATAATGGTACATTGACTGATTGGCTTGGTATTACATTTATCGGAAACAAATCTGATAATGAAGCATCAGGTGCTAATCCAAAATGTTTCTGTGATAATTTCTATTGGAAAGAAGCCGGTTCATATAAAAAGCCTTCAACAACAATTGTTATTCCAGATGGAATAGAAAATATCGGAAATATCCAATTTGATGAATTTGATATTAACTATATATTTATTCCAGCATCTTTAAAGACAATAGGAACTGATGCATTTAATGTAAATAATATAATAAGAATATATTATTATGGAACAGACTTTAGCGATATTACTACAAATTTAGTTATAAGTCCTGATCTAATCTATTATTATGTAACATGTGTTCATTATAATAATCAATTTACATTTGATTCAAATGATAATATTGTTATCACTCCAAATTTAAGTGATGAAGTAATAGATACTGAACCTTCATGTACTTTAGATGGCTTGAAGCATAGAGAATGTAACGTATGTCATGAACATCTTGAGGAAACTATTGATGCATTAGGTCATGATTATGGAGCATGGACTATAACAGATAATCCAACATGTACAGAAACTGGTACTAGAGAACATGCATGTTCAAGATGTGGTCATGTTGAAGAAGAAGAAATTGAAAAATTACCACATTCATATAATACTGATGGTATTTGTACAGAATGTGGAGATCAAATAGAGTATTATACAGTTGATACTGATGACGGTTTTACATTTGATTCTGAAAATAAAACATTATCAGTTACAAATACTGAAGGAACTCATGAATTTGCAATTAGTATTAATTATGATACACATGTTTCATTTGACTACGCATTTGATACTGCTCCTACTAACAATGTATTTAGAATAGTATTAAATGGTGATACAGTTATAGACACTTCAGAAGATGGAGCAGAAACAAGTGGAGAGTATTCTATTGATTTGGGAACAGGAAGTACATTAAGTATTATATTTGAAAATGATGCTTTGGATACATCAGTGATTACAATAAGTAATTTAAAAATATCATATAGAAGCTGATTTACTATATTTGTTATGAGGAGACTTGGTCTCCTCATTTTTTTGATAAATAATAATAAGTGTAAAAAACCAGCTAATGTTATACATTTTTCTCAAAAAACGTTAAAATCAATGTCAAAATAACGGCTTAGCTACCTAATTTTCTCAAATTATTTATTATGTAAATATTAATATAAACATGGTATAATTATAACGTTATAGTAATTTTGATTTGGAGGATTTAAATGGAAAATAAAGAATTTGAAATTGATGGTAGATTAGTTAATGTATTAATTGATTATGATAAAAATGAAGTATGGTTATCACAAAAAGAGATGAGTGTTTTATATTGTAAATTTATTAATGCAATTAATAGATATATAAATGGCTTAAATAACATTGAAACATCTTCAGTTATTAACAAAAATGAGAT
>JAFXXC010000035.1 GCA_017542485.1 Acholeplasmatales bacterium | reverse complement strand
TACAACTTTTAGTACAATCACTTAAACCATCAGGTAAACCTTCTAATCTTAATCCATTATATTTTGTATAAAATGAAGATAAAATCATTCTTATTGGTGCATCTTTAGTATTATCAGCTACATCATATGGAGAAGTAAATAAGACTTCTTCGAAAAATTTATGTTTTTCAGCTTCACATCCTTCAGTAAGAATACATCCTTTTCCACTATCAACTAATCCTCTATAATCTGCATATTGAGTATCATGATCATCATTTTGAATTACTTTTCTTCTTGGATCTACTCTTCCATTATCAACAGTATAATTTTTAGGATATGAAGACCACCATATTTTTACTTTAATTATATCTTCATCAGAGAATCCTAAATTTTTAAGAGTTTTATCCATACCTCCAGCATATGAATTTTCACCATCTTCTCCAAATAATACATCAGCTTCATCACCACTTAATATTTCAAGCCAAGTAAACCAATCATCAGGTAATGTACCACCAATATTAGTTTTAAATTTATATAATATATTTGCAATATCAGTAGGTTTAATATGTTTAGCAGCATCTAATCTAAATCCAGTAAGACCAATTGAATATAAATCAGTTAAATAATCAGCAATTCTTTGTCTAACATAATCACTTTCTGTTTTTAAATCAGCTAAAGTATCTAACCATCCAAACATTACATTATCAAAATTTTTATAATCAGTAATTGGTTGTTGACAATGAAAATCCATTGGTCCATAAGGAACTCTTGGATATTCTAAAGCATTAGTAGGTTTATTTGTAAAAGGATTTAATTCATAAGTTTTATAAGGTGTCCAAAATGGTGAATTATCTGTTGAATATTTATCTCCTATTAAATATTGATCATTTTCATCAATAAATCTATGATTTTGAAGATCAGCTCCATTATAAGTCATATGATTAATTACAGCATCTGCATATACACGAACACCATAAGATCTACATGTTTTAATCATTTGTCTAAATTCATCTCTTGTTCCTAATCTTCCATTTAAACTATATGATACTGGTTGATACATAAAATACCAAGGATTCATTTGTTCTCTAAATGGAGTATGACTCATTAATTGTTCATGATGAGGAAATACTTTAACACCCATATATCCTTGTTCTCCTAAAAATTTACATTCTTTTGCTATATCATTATCTTTCCAACCAAACATTTCTACTATTGCTCCTCTTTTTCCTTTTGTATCAAATCTTGGAGTTTTTAATGGTTCTGAATTCCATATAAAATCTACATCTTCTAATTCTAAAGTTTCTCCTGTTTTTGCTTTTACTATTATTTTAAGTACATCTTTAAATGATGTATCAAATGTTTTAGAATTTGATGATTGTTCAACACCATGAAAATCATATGTTAATTCTAAACTTTTTGCTGTCTTGATATAAACTGTTACAGTGCATTGTGTTCGATCAGAATTATATTTCAATTGAGGATATCCTGTTAAAACATTCATATCTTGGAATCCTTCTTTCCATCTAGAACTATTTCTCGGAGGAGTATTCCATAAACTTTGTTCAAATTTACTATCTATATCTGTTCCAGTTCCTTGACAATTAACATTATCATATACTTGAGTACCTGGTAATTCTTCCCAATTTTCTAATTGCATCCAATTTTGCATAGCAGCAATTATTTGGTTATCTCTATGAACTCTTGTAAATCCTTCACCTGAATAAGCAGTACCATCCTCAATATAAGCTTCAAATTCTGGTAAACTTCGAGCTTCGCATTTATCACAATCTTTTTTACAACTTTTAGTACAATCACTTAAACCATCAGGTAAACCTTCTAATCTTAATCCATTATATTTTGTATAAAATGAAGATAAAATCATTCTTATTGGTGCATCTTTAGTATTATCAACTACATCATATGGTTCTTTGAATAATATAACTTCGAAATTTCTATGTTTTTCAGCTTCACATCCTTCAGTAAGAATACATCCTTTTCCACTATCAACTAATCCTCTATAATCTGCATATTGAGTATCATGATCATCATTTTGAATTAC
>JAFXXC010000034.1 GCA_017542485.1 Acholeplasmatales bacterium | reverse complement strand
TAAATATAATAAATGTATAAATGATAATGAAACACTTTTTAAAAATATTAAAGGAGAACCATTTAAATATAGAAATTTTATGGATTCATATTGGAAGCCATATATGAGAATATTTAATATGAAACATAATCCTCATGATACAAGACATACATTTTCATCACGATGGACTGAATGTGGATTAGATTTTTTAGTCGGTGAGATAATAATGGGACATTCATTAACAGGTGATGCTAAGTTTATTTATAAACAATTGAGTATTGAACATAAAAAAGAATTAATGAATAAATTATCATATAGATTATAAATGAGTTACAAATGGTAAATTGTAATAAAAAAATTTGCAAAATTGATACAGTGTTGTTGACACGATTTCGAAAAACGGCCTAACTAAGCCGCTATTTCATGCGCCACTCATTTCTAAGCGTTAATTGTTTGTTTATTATAATTGCAAAGAAAAAGATATTAAGCAGGACTTCACACCCTGCTTTTTCGTTTAATAACGGCTTAAATATGCCGTTTTTTCTTTTTTATGTATGAAGATAGATTTTTTTACTACGTAGCTCTGGTGAAACATAAATCAGGATTTAATGGCTTTACATTTTAGATTTAACTGATGAAATGCCTAGTGATTATTAATCAATTTACATTTGTCCGCTCAATTCATTTACACTAAATTTACAACTTATTTATGATTAATGAATAATTTCTTTCTAAAATATTCTAGAAAAGGGATGATATTATGAAAGATAAATCAGATATATGTCAAATTATTATAACTTTATGGTCAATATATTCGTTATTAGTGTTATTCATAACATTATTAAATACAAATATTAACCCATATATAATCACTTTAATTCATGTTTTAGGCATGATTGGAGTTGGTTTCATATTATTCCTCAAAAACGATAAAAAAGGGCTAATTATTAAGTCTATATCGATTATATTCATAATTGCTCAAGGGTTACTTGTATTTTTCTAGATTTACTTGTCCTTTACAATTTATTTACTCGAACCTGCAGGATTCAAGTTGTTTCTTTATTTATAATGAAATTGTAAAAAGGAGAAGATAAATATGAAGATTAAAAGAGTATTTGGTATGGTTGCTGCTGCACTTGCAGTAGTAGGAGGTGTTATTGGACTTTCATCTTGTGGGTCTAATGATGAAGTAATTAAAATTTACACAAGAGATACAACATCTGGTACAAGAGATGGTTTCTTTACAGGAATTGGTCTATCTAGTGCGAAGGAAGATAATACACCACTTAAGAAGGGTTATATCGAAGTTGATTCAAATGGTGATATGATAAGTGCTATTAAGAATGATGAGAATGGAATTGGTTATATTTCATTATCATCACTAGAAGATTCAGGCCTAAAGGGCTTAGTATATGAAGGAGTTGAACCAACAGAAGCAAATGTTTTAAACTCATCATATAAGCTAACAAGAAACTTTAATTATTGTATTAGAGAATCATATGAAAATGAAAAGAATAAGGAAATCTGTTTAGCATTCATTGCATATACAAGCACAGTTGAAGGAAAGGCTACAATTAAGGATAAGGGTGGTATCTTAGAAACTTCAAGTTTAGATAAGTCTTGGAATGAAATTAAGACTGATTACTCAATCTCAAGCTTAGATAATTCAAATGTAACAATCAATGTAGGTGGTTCTACATCAGTAAAGTCAATTGTATCTGCACTATTATTAGAATTCTCAAGTATGTGTGGTAATTTCAAATATAACTATAATCCAACAGGATCTGGTGATGCTTATAAGAGAACAAATGGTAGTGAAAAGAATGGTACAAATGCATGTGATTTAGCATTTGCATCTCGTGAATTCAAGAGTGATGAGGCTATGGCTGAATCTCTTAAGGGTAGAATGTGTATAGATGCAATAGTACCAGTTGTAAATAAGAAAAACGAGGTATCAAAAATTACAGCTGATGCACTTAAGTCTATTTATACTGGTGAAATTTCAAAGTGGAAAGAGGTGAAGTAGTCTTTGACTACTTTTCTTTTATGGAAAGGATAAAAAGAAAGACATTAATTGATAATATAGTAAAAAAGATATTTTTATCTATTACTATACTATGCTCAATCATAGTTATATTAATTGCAATATTTATAGCGGTTAAAGGATTAACACCATTTTTTAAAACATATGATATTAATGGAGAGAAATACAGTGTTAATTTCTTTGAGTTTATATTCGGTAATACATGGTTTAAAAGCCCAAATCATTATGGTGCAGGCTATATAATAATTAATACTATTTTAGTAACAATATTATCATTATTAATTGCAGTACCTATTTCAATATTAACTGCACTATTTATTGCAAGAATTGCAGAAAGAAGAATAGGAATTGTATTAAATTCAATTATTGAACTATTATCAGGAATACCATCCATTATCTATGGTTTATTTGGTTCTGGTGTAATAACTGTATTTGTATCTAATTTAGGAGATGTATTTGGAATACAAACTGCAGGTGGTATATCACTTTTATCAACTGTATTAGTATTATCTATTATGATTATTCCTACAATTACAATGATATCAATTACAGCAATAAAGTCAGTTAATAGATCAATAATATTAGGCTCACTTGCCTTAGGTGCATCGACTACACAAACTAACTTTAAGGTAGTACTAACAAGTGCTAAATCTGGTATATTTGCAGGAATAATATTAGGTATTGGTAGAGCCTTAGGTGAGGCAACTGCAGTATCAATGGTTTGTGGTAATGCAGGTAGTGGACCATCATTTAGCTTATTTGATATTACAAGAACATTAACATCTACTATGCTTCAAGGTATTCATGAAACATCAGGAATGGATTATGATATTAGATTCTCAATAGGACTATTACTAATAATTATTATTATCGCAACAAATATCGGCCTAAATTACATTAAGAATAGGATAGGTAATCATAATGCGAAGAAGTAGAAAAGTAAAAGATATTATTTTAAATGTAGTTACATATTTAGCATCTTCATTTTCATTATTAATATTACTTGCGATGATTATCTTCATATTCAATAAAGGATGGAATAATTTATCATTTAAGATGTTAACATCTGATTATTATGAAACACCATATTTTGTGTGTGCAGAATCAACACAGGAATTTGAATTAGAAGATAAAAATGATGTTTATTATTCTAAAAAATATGGAATTGGTATTAAAGATTCATTTGATTTAGAAAATAACGAATGTGTAAAAATAGTATATGTTAGCTCTAAATCGCCACTTGAATCTGCAAATACATTAGATGGAGATAAAATTTCTGTAAAGACAGATACTATTATAAGAAGAGTACAAGTGGAAAGTGATGGGCATATTAGTATTGCAACCGCAAGAGATGGTGCAGAAAAAATAAGAGATGTACTAGATTCATCTGATAAAATTAATGAATTATATTATCTAAAGATGGGTGGAGGAATAAGAGGATCTCTTATATCTACAATATACTTAATATTATTAACATTAGTAATTGTTACACCAATTGGTATAATTGCTGCATTATATTTAGCCTTATACGCAAAAAATAATAGGATCACAAAAATATTAAGAAGCTTAATAGATATGATATCTGGTATTCCATCTATTATATTTGGTTTACTTGCGATTATTGTATTTATTCCTATTGTAAGTAATATAACAAATAATCCAGGTGGAAGTATTATAACTGGTGCACTTACACTTTCAGTAATGCTACTTCCAGTTGTAATAAGAACAACTGAAGAAGCAATTAATAATATACCAAAGGGCTATAAGATGGCATCACTTGCCCTAGGAGCTAGTGAAACACAAACAACATTTAAAATAATGCTTCCTAACGCAATACCAGGTATTTTAACATCAATAATATTATCAATAGGTAGAATTATTGGTGAAAGTGCCGCATTAATATTTGCGATAGGTACATCTATTCAAGATGATATAAATATTACTAAGGGTTCAACAACATTAGCAGTTCATATATGGACTGTAGTAGGTGGAGAAAATCCAAATTATTCTCAAGCCTGCGCAATTTCAATAATAATTTTAGGTATTGTACTTGTATTAAATATTTTAGTTAAGCTAGTTAGTATTAAGCTTAATAAATTCGAGGTAAAAAGATGATTGCTTTTAAAATAGAAAATTTAAATTTAAGTTATGGTGATAAGCATGTACTTAAAAATATAAATGTAGATTTATATAGAAATAAGGTTACAGCATTTATTGGACCATCTGGGTGTGGTAAATCTACACTTCTTAGATGTTTAAATAGAATGAATGATTTAATAGATGAATGTAATATAACAGGTGTTATTACATATGATGATAGTAATTTATTAGTTATTAATCCAATATCTCTTAGAACAAGAGTTGGAATGGTATTCCAAAATCCCAATCCATTTCCAATGTCAATATTTGATAATATTGCCTATGGTCCAAGATGCCAAGGAATAAAGAACAAAAAGGAATTAAATGAAATCGTAATAGATTCACTTAAGAAAGCTGCAATATATGATGAGGTAAAGGATAGACTTAAGGATTCTGCATTATCATTATCTGGTGGTCAGCAACAAAGATTATGCATTGCAAGATGTATTGCGATGAAGCCTGATGTAATACTTATGGATGAACCAACATCAGCGCTTGACCCTATCGCGACACTAAAGGTTGAGGAGCTAATTGATGAGCTTAAAAAGGAATACACAATAATCATTGTTACTCATAATATGCAACAAGCAACAAGAATAAGTGATTATACTGCTTTCTTTATGCTTGGTGAAATTGTTGAATATGCTGAAACAGATGAATTATTTAAAAATCCTAAGTGTGAAAAGACTAAAGATTACATAACAGGAAGGTTCGGATAAAATGAAGCTAGAAGAGGAAATTAAGGACTTAAAGCTATTAACCTTAAAAATGGGTAAGATAGTTATAGAAAATCTAAGAAATGCCATAGATATTTACTATGAATATGATGATGCAAAGGCTAATTTAATAAATGATGATGTAGTAGATAAATGGGAAAGATTAATAGAAGAAACATGTTTAAATATTATGCTAAGAGAAAGACCTTATGCAGGTGACTTAAGATATGTATCTGGTATTTTAACATTAGTATCAGATTTAGAAAGACTTGGAGACCATGCAGAGGATATTAGAGATTTCTCATCTAAGCTTAAGGGAACTAATAAGCATAAAATTAAAGAACTAGATGATGCTGTAGAAAAATCACTAGAAATGGTTAAAGATGCAATTAGTGCATTTGAAAATAATGATATTAAGCTTGCAAATGATGTTATTCAAAGAGATAACATAATAGATGCATTATATGAAAATTGCTTATCTATATTAATTAAATCACTTGATGAAAATGTATTTTCACCTAAATGCTCAATATATACTACATTAATTGTTAAATATATTGAAAGAATTGCAGATCACGCAGTAAATATTGCTGAATGGGTTATCTATATAGATAGTGGATTTTATAAGGACAAGCAAATATTTTAAGGCGATTTATCATGATAAAGTTTGAAGATATAAAAAATAATGCTCAAATTAATACATACATTAAGAAGGCTGATGAAACACTTGAGGCTATTAGCTTTACTGAGCATTCATTTGCCCATGCAACTAAGGTTTCAAGTGACGCTGCATATATCTTAGAAACATTAGGCTATGATGAAAGAAGCATTAATCTTGCTAAAATTGCAGGTTATATGCATGATATAGGAAATGTAATTAATAGAAATAATCACTCACAAAGTGGTGCTATATTAGCATTTAGATTATTAGATCATATGAATATGGATCCAGATGATATTGCAGATATTATTAGCGCAATAGGCAATCATGATGAGGGTAATGGTAATCCTGTTAATGCAATTGCTGCTGCGTTAATTATTGCGGATAAATCTGATGTAAGACAAAGTAAAGTAAGAGAAAAAGTAGAATATACTGATATTCATGATAGAGTTAATTATTCTGTTAAGAAAAGAGAACTTAAAATTAATAATGATCACACTATTATTAAATTAAAATTAGAAATAGATACAAAAGTAAGCTCAGTTATGGATTATTTCGAAATATTTCTAACAAGAATGCTTATGTGTAAATCAGCTGCTGCTAAGCTTAATATTAAATTTAAGCTTATTATTAATGAACAAACATTAATTTGAGAAATTTACAACTTTTTTACAATTCATTTACTATTATTACACCATCTATCTTTACAAATAATTTACAATTAGCGTGGAATAGAGGTGTCTATATGGAAGTAGTATTATCTATACTCGCATTATTATCTGGATGTGCGGTCTTTATAGTAGGAATGAATATGATGTCTGAGGGCTTACAAAATTCTTGTGGAGCCGGAATGAAAAGATTATTAGGGAAAATCAGTGATAATAGATTTAAAGGTGTCCTAACAGGTGCAGGAGTTACTGCAATAATCCAATCATCAGGTGCGACAACTGTTATGGTAGTTGGCTTTGTAAATGCTGGAATAATCACATTAACACAAGCTGCATCTATAATTATGGGTGCCAATATAGGGACAACAATTACTGGTATCCTTGCGTCATTTTCATCATTTAAAATAACTGCCTATTTATCTATATTTGCATTTATAGGCGTTGTACTAATGTTTTTTAAAAGAGATAGAATAAAGAACATAGGAAAGATTGTAGCAGGCTTAGGTATTGTCTTTATTGGACTTGATTTAATGAGTAGTGCATTTAATAATCCACAAATGAATGATTTTGTGATGGATATAATTTCTAAAATTGATTTTCCAATTTTATTAATTATATTTGGTTTATTATTTACAGCCCTTTTACAATCATCATCTGCGATGACTGGTATTGTTATTGTAATGGCTGGTAGTGGAGTATTAAAATTTGATTCTGCATTATTTATTATTTTAGGTACAAATATAGGTACATGTCTTACTGCAATACTTGCGTCTTTAGGTGCGTCAGCTAATGCTAAAAGGGCATCTATGATTCATTTACTATTTAATGTAATTGGAACATTCGTATTTACAATTATTTTATTAATATTTAAAGATGGAATTGTAAGCATATTTGATAAGATAAATCTATCAATTGAGCTAAAAATCGCAATTTTCCATGTAATATTTAATATATTAACTACAATAATGCTATTACCTTTTATTAAATATTTAGTATTTGCATCTAATAAAATTATTAGAGACAAGAATGATACTAGATCAACATGCATTAAGTATATAGATGATCATATTTTAGTTACTCCAAGTATTGCATCTATGGAGGCTAAAAAGGAAATAGAGAATATGTTTAATTTATCTAAGGATAATATGAAGCTTGCATGTGATTCATTACTTACTATGAATATTGATTCTAAGGCTGAAATTGAGGAAAAGGAAAATAGTATTGATTACTTAAATGAGGCAATTACTAAATTCTTAATTAAAATAACTCATCAGGTTACATATCAAGAGGATCAAAAAATTGGTTCATATTTCCATGTTATAAATGATATTGAACGTATTGGTGATCATGCGATGAATATTCTTGAAATAACAGAAGAAATGAATAAAAATGGATATAAATTTTCATCTGTTGCTATAAGTGGTATAAATAAGATGTATAATAATGTTATGAATATGTTTGAAATATCATATTCATGCTTTTCAAATAATAATTTATTAGAACTTAAGGAATTAGAAAGATTAGAAGAAATTACAGATAAAATGAAGGATGAATTATCAGAGGGACATTATCTTAGACTTCAAAACGATGACTGTAGCTATGAGCTTACTTCATTTTACACATCAATTATTTCAAATTTAGAAAGGGTCGGCGACCACCTAGTTAATGTCGGTTATAGTATTGTAAACCCAACTGGTGCAGCAGATTAGAGGTATAAATATGAATCATTTAATTTACTCTGTTGAGGATGATTTAGACATTCAAAAAATAATCAAAAAGACACTTGAAAAACAGGGTTATATTGTTGAAAGCTTTAGTGATGGAAAATCATTCTTTGACGCTTTTAACAAGAAAATACCAGATTTAGTATTACTAGATATGATGCTTCCAGATTATAGTGGAGATGAAATATTAAAGAAAATTAGAGATAAGCATTCAAGTGATGAGGTATCTGTAATAATTGTTTCTGCAAAGGGTATGATTACAGATAAGGTTGATGGTCTTGATTTAGGTGCAGATGATTATATATCAAAACCTTTTGATATATTAGAGCTTATGGCAAGAGTAAATGTACAGCTTCGTCGTCATAACGTAAGGGTTTATGAGGCACAGGGTGTAGTTGTTAATATAGATTCTCATATAGTAAAATATAATGATTCAGTTATTAATCTAACTGTTAAGGAATTTGAGCTTTTAGCTTTATTAATTAAAAATAAAGGTAAGGCAGTATCAAGAGAAGAAATATTAGATATTATATGGGGATTTGATTCACTAGAAACAAGAAGTGTTGATATGCATATTAAATCAATAAGAAAAAAGCTTGGTATTGATATCATAGAAACTGTATATGGCTTTGGCTATAAGGTGAATGTATGAAAAAAAGATATAATATATTAAATGCGGCAATATTAGTGTTGTCGCTTATCGTATTTTTACTTGTATCAGTAAATATTGTTGCTACCATTAACCAAAGAAACATGGAAGGTGAAATTAAAAATTATCTATCTATTACAGAAGAAATATATGATGGTACTAACATGGAAGATGTTGCAGATAAAATACATAAGGCAAACTCAAAGCTTAGAATCACATTTATTTCATCAGATGGTAAGGTATTATATGATACATCAACTGTAAGTGAGGATAATCACTTAAAAAGAGATGAAATATTATCACTAGGAAAAGTATTTCATAGATATTCAAAGACAACAAATGAAAAGATGTTTTATGTAGCTACATATTTAGATTCGTATTCTCTTTATATAAGAGTATCTATGCCTGAGGAATCAATTACAGATATTTCTAATTCACTTATAACATATGGTTCTATTGCGATTATATTAATTGGTATTGTTTCTATATTTGTTATGTGGTTAATATCTAAATTGTCTGTAAAGCCACTTAAAAGTGAGATTAGTAAGCTTTCTGATATAGTTGGTGGTAAAACACTTTATAATGGTTCTGATATTGAAAGATTATCATATGAAATTGATAGAACAAGAGATTTAATAGAAAATAAGATTGATGATATTGAACAAGAAAAGAAAAAGGTTGATTATATTCTTGAAAATATCAACCATGGTTTAATTATTATTGATGGAAAAGGTAAAATAATTATAGCTAATAAAATTGCATTAACTATATTTAATAATTTATCTATAAATGATTCATATAATAGTATATTTGATGAAAATATTGTAGATGCTATTTCTAAATGTATGGTTGAAGAATCAAGCTTTAGTATTGAATATGAGAATTATGTCATAAATATTTCATCACTTAATACAGCGTTTGTAAAAACTGCTATATCATATGGTGTATCAATGTTCCTTTATGATGTAACAGATATAAAAAGACTTGAAAAAATGAAGCTAGATTTCTTCGCAAATGCATCTCATGAGCTTAAAAGCCCACTTACAACTATAATTGGATATCAACAATTAATTCAAAATGGTATTTTAGTCGAAAAGGAAGAAATCGCAGATGCAACTATTAAAACTGTTAAGGAAGCATCAAGAATGAATCAAATAATATCTGAGATGCTTGAGCTTGCAAAACTTGAATCAGATAAAAAAGAAGATAAGAATGTATTATCAATCTCACATGTTACTGATGAAATATTATTATCTTATAATATTTTACTTGAAAATAAAAATATTACCTTAGTAAAGGATTATAATGACTTTGATGTAAGCATTGCTAGCAATGATTTATATCATTTAATTAGAAATCTAATTGATAATGCAGTTAAATACAATAAAGCAAATGGAAAGATTAAAATAACAATAAGTGATAATACATTTGTAATAGAAGATACTGGTATAGGTATTTCAAAAGAAGATCAAGAAAGAATATTTGAAAGATTCTATAGAGTAGATAAAGCAAGATCTAAAGAAAATGGTGGCACAGGTCTTGGTTTATCAATAGTTAAGCATATTTGTATTAATAACAACATTAAGATTGAAGTGAGCTCAGCATTAAATGAAGGAACATGCTTCAAATTAACATTTTAATGATTAATTAGTATTAATAAGATCTTACAGTAATGTAGGTAATGGCTTAGTTAAAACCAAAATTACGAGTTAAATTTTTGAAATCCGGTCTAAAAAAAAGCCCATGACATTCAAAAAAATGCATAAAATGGCTGTTTTTAGTGTTTTTAATAGATATATATTAACGAATAAAAATTTTTGCAAATTCGATACATCGTTGTTGACATCGTTGTTGACATAAATTGAAAAAATGGCGTAGTTAAGCCATTTTTTAACACACCACCCGGTCCTAAGCGTTAATTGTTTGATTATTATAATTGCAAAGAAAAAGATATTAAGCAGGACTTCTCACCCTGCTTTTTATTTTGCAAAAATGGCTTAGTTATGCGGTTTTTTGATGTTTTTGCCATATAAAATTTATGAAAAATTTGAAGATAACAAAGTTCGTTAAAAATCATCAAAAATCATCAAAATTCATTATAATTGTAGCCCTTATTGTAGCCCAAAAAAGTATCACTTTTATTTCAGAAAAATGGCTTAGTTAAGCCATAAAATTAATTTTTTAAGAAAAAAATTTAAAAACATTAGTATGGATGATAAATTATTACTTGTCCATGTTTTTCATAAACTACTTTAAATATTGGCTTTGTTAAGCCATTTTTGGCATTTGTTGTACAAAAATTTTCTAAAATTTATTTTTATTTACTCTTTTATGTATCTTTATTGAATGAATTTTCTAAAAATGCTATAATTGAAGCGTTATTTTCTTTTTAATTTAGAGGGTATGAGAAATGGAAAATTTACGTTATAGAAAGGATAATAAAAAGCTTTTAATCTGGGCATATATTGCTTTTGCAGCAATTATTATTTCTAGTCTTATAGTTAATATTTTAAATACTAAAAATATTATAAATATGTATATACTATTAGCTGTTTTTGCTACTAGTGTTTTATTATATTTAGTTTTTTACATGTTTTATGTAAGAAGAAATAAAGCACCTTTACAACTTGAGGATAATTATTTAGCTTTTTATGTTTCATTTAATAGGAATTAAAAAAATAAAGAAATTAATGTTATTAATTGATTTAATTGAACTTCTAGTAATAGTAGGAGTAGCTAATTATTATATTGTTAAAATGAAAATGAAGATGTTACTGTTATCAAGGAAGAAAATAATGATTTAGATGATTTTAAAAAGATGAAAGCTGAAATGAAAAAATTAGGCTTTACATCGATGCAAGAATATATGGAATATTTAGATTTTAAAAAGTTAAAGCAAAGACTATAAACAAGGTTTAAAATTAAGCCTTGTTTTTTAATTTGAATCCTAGCAGTTAGGTGATATAATAATTGTAGTTGAAAAAATTATTATTGATTATTTGGAGCATAAAATGATAGTTATAAAAAATAGGTTTTATAATAATAGAAATAAGAGGAAAAGAGATAAAATTGATAAAAAGTATTTAAAAATTCAAAGCAAACGTTTGTCTGAAGAGGATAAAAAGCCACTTAATGATCATGAGAAATATTTATATGGTGAAGATAAATTCAATTTTGAATGTACAGAAATTAAGAATGGATTTTATAAGTTAAATAATATTAGTTATATTGTTGTTCCTCTTCCCAAAACGCAAATTGAACAATTCTACTATGCTTCAGAAAAAATACTTAATGAACATCCAGCTGATACAATTCTATCAACCATCATAGATGATAGAACACAAAGAAGTATGTTTAATATGAAAACTAGAAGTAATAGTGTTAATTGGTTTAAAGTTTGTGTTATTACGCCTCAAAATACATGCGCTAAATTTATAAATATATCTGTAATAAATGTTTCAGCAGCATACTTTGCTGCTTGTTTTCAAGTTACATGGGATGATAGCATTATTGATGAAATCAATAAATTAATTATTTCTAAGGAAAAATATCGCCAAAAATTCCGCCAAATAATTGTTAACGGAAAGAAGTTAATTACTAAAGGTGGGAATAATCCGGATTGCATAAGACGTAGACGAGTTGATGATGCTTTACTTGAATGTAAACTTAATATTTATTCATTTTTACAAAAGTATTATTCTCTTCCGAAAACAAAAGGCAAAATGCCACTTTCTTTGGATGAATATATAACTAATAAAACTATTGATGATAGATTCATTTCATCGCAGGAGTATCTATTTTTTCCGAATGATCCTGGATTTAAAATGCATTTTACTAAAGTTGATTCAAGTTATGTTGAGAGAACTTGTTATTTTGAGTTGTTTGAGAACTCAATTTTTGATTCTGATTATTTAATTAGAAGATCTCGTTTGTTAATCATTACTGACAATGAAGAAAAAAATTATACTTCTTTAGAATCTATGATTCCTTTGTTTTTAGTTATGATCAAAAAATATAGCCTTTTAGATTATGATAATTTATTAATGCAAAAACAAGAAATTGTTAATAAATCATGTGGCTTTCTACCGAAAATATTATTTTTAGGGTATAGAAAGTATTTGAAAATTACTAAAGAAACAACTGGAATTAATTCAATCTTAAAAGAAGAAAATTTGAATTATAAATATTTTACAGATGTTAAATATACGAATTATGATAAAAATATTAAAGAGTTATTTGATACATATTCTAGAAGAGAGCGCGATATGGACTCGATTATTAATAACATAATGCATTTAAGAAGTAATAGAGTAGCTCTTTATGTTGCTTTTTTATCTTTATTAGTTGCTATAATTGCGATAATTGTTTCAATAATTTTAGCAAAGGGAAGTAATATTTGTATTCAATGATTAATTAAAAAATGGTTTGAATAGATTCTGTTTGATTAAAATGAATAGGATTAAAAGGCTTTTAAGAGCTAGCGACCTAAATTCAATAGGTGTTAGCTCTTTTATTTTTCCTAGCTAGGTATTTAAATACCTAAAGATGATGTAATAAATGAATATGATATGCGCAAAGAAGATTTCCATTTTTTTATTGATTCTTCTGAAGTTAATTTAAAGTGCTCGATAGAAGAACAACAGAAAATATATAAAACAATTAGAAATAAATTATAAATATAGTAAAATTATTAATGAGATGTATAATAGATTTAAAAATAACTAATCGTTTTCAGACCTTGTCATCCTTAAAAATTAATAAAAAACAATTAAATGGCTTATCCAAGCCATTTTTTAAATCTAAGGATGAAAGGATGCCACGATTTTAGATATATAGACTATGTCATCCTTGCAAGGTATTCTATTAAATGATCAACAAGCCTTTTATCCTTATCCGAAAGCCTTGCATAATCATTATTAATAGTTTCTAATTCGCTAGGAGTTTTTATCTCAACATCAAAGAAATCACTTAATGATATATTTAAGGCAACACATAAGGATTCAATGGTAATAATAGTTGGTTGTGTTCTACCATTCATTACACCATATAAAGTAGAAGTGGTTAAACCAGCTTCCATAGCTAATGTATATGTATTCCATCCTTTTATCTTCATTAATTCTTTAATTCTTGCTACAATATCCATTATATCACCGTCAAAAGATAACATTGTAAACTTCTATAATTATTGTAAGATAACAATATAAACTCGCCAATATAAAATTGGTAACATTGTAAACTTTTCTATTCATTTTGTGGGAACATTATATTATAATGTTTGTAGGTAAAGGTGATATTATGCACGAATATAGATTAAATATAAAGAATTTTCTTCGTGAAAAATTACTTGGTAAAGAAAACCAAGAAATTAAAAATAAATTCATGGAAGAATTAGGATTTAGTAATGAAAATATTAAAACATATACTAATTTAAATGTTATAGTTGTCCCACCATTTGAGACATTTCCAGATATATGTAAATTCTTTAATGTGACATTATATGAATTCATGGGTATTGATGATCCTTATGAATTAACTGAAGAAGATAGAAAAAGACTAAAAGCAATTAAAGATAATAAAGCCCTTGCAGAAGTGATAGATTCTGTAATAGGCTCTAAGTAAAATATGGAGGTTATTAATGGAATTAATAATACATTTAAGTGATATTCACTTTAGCAATAAAACTAAGAATGTTGAGAAAGAAATAAATTTAATATCTAATTGTATTTGTTCATATTTTAGTGGTAAATCAATTGACGGTATAATTATTGTTATTTCAGGGGATATGGCTAATTGGGGATTGCCAGAAGAATTCACAAAGTGTAATTCATTTATCCATGAATTGAGATGCAAAATATCTAAAAAAATGAATGTAGAACCTAAAAAAACTTGTATTATCTCTTGTCCTGGTAACCATGATATTTATTATGAAAAAGAGTTCACAAGAGAAAGTTACGTGAAGATGAGTTTTGAAGAGAAGTGTGATTTTTATAAAAAATCTCTAAAAAATTACTATAATTCACCATTAAATCCAGTTGATTATAGTGACTGGTTTATTTGTAAGCGAAAATTTAAATATAATGATATTAGAATTAATTTTTCCTTTGTTAATACTACTATAGGCTCAATTTTGGATGATTCAGACATTGATAAAGGAATACATTCTTTGCCGAAAGATGCGTTTGAAGAATTAAAAACAGATCCGAATGATATTAATGTTATGGTTATGCATCATTCGAAAGAATATTTTTATGATGAAGAATGGGAATTGTTTGAGGATATTATGCCCCAATACTATAATGTTGTATTGTTTGGCCATGAACATAAAAATCGTGATAACCATATTGAAAATGGAAAAAGAGTTGTTGAACAGCTTTGTGGTGGTGAACTACTTGGTGAAAAAAGCATTTTTAATTTAGTAACCATTGACGAAAATAAAAAATTATCATTTTATAAAGCAATTAGACAAAATGATATATATGAAATATCTGTTTCTGGACCAGAATATAGAGTTATGAAAAATAATAATATGCAAGAAATATATGATAATGATTATATTGATGAATTAAATGAATATTCATTGGTAGATGATGCAAAGTTAAATGACATTTATGTTTTTCCTACAATGACATTTGCTGATGAGTTTCATCAAGATAGTAAAATTGAAAAATTTGATGATTTTGAGAAGCTTGTATTAAATGATGATATTAACACTATTGTAATTGATGGTGATGATTTAAGTGGAAAAAGTTTATTATCAAAGTCATTATTTATGTCTTTGATGGAGGATTATCACCCTTTATTGGTAACCCCATATGATTTTCAGTCCGGCTCTATAGAAAATTGTTTTAAAAGAATTGTTAGTAGAGAATATAATAATTCTAAAGTAAATCATAATACTTATTTTCAATTTGAAGATAATAAAATAGTTATTTTTGATGATTTCGATAAGCTAGATGTTGAGAAATCTAATAAAATAAAAAAATTTTTATATGATAAATTTGACAAGGTCATTATTTAAAAAATCAAAATAATGCTAATTTTTTAAAGAGCATTATTGATGGCTTTGTAGATACAAAAAATATAGTAAAGCTTATCATTTCTCCAATGCTTTATATTAAAAGGGGACAATTAGTTTTAAATATTTGCAATATATATTATAAAAATAGCAAGACAGAACAAGAAGTTCAAAGAATCGCTAATGTTATAAATGAAACGATTAATAAGCAATTAAATATATTGAATTTAAATCCTCAATTTGTTGTTTTGTGTGTAAACTCATTACTAAAAAATGATATTCAGCTTGGCTCTTCAAATGGTTTTACTTCAGTGTTCCAATCTAATATTACTCGTCAATTAGAACGTATTAGAACACTAAATAAAGATGATATTGATGAATACTTATATCTTCTACAAAATATTGCATATAAGGCTCATATCTCTAAGGAATATCCGATTTCTATTGAATGTTTTACTGAAGTAATTAATAATTATAATTTAGATGGTAAAGGAATTAGACCTGAGGTATCTGTTTTAGATTTTGTTAAAAATTTAGAGTCATGTAAAATGATACAACAATCAAGGTTTGATTCTAATAAATATATTTTTATTTCATCAAATTATTTCTCTTTTTTTGTTGCTAAAAATATTGTTTCTTTAGTATCAGATTCAAAAATGGATAATGCTGTCATTGATAAATTAATCAAAGAAATGTCTTTTGGTGTTAATGGCGATATATTATTGTATTTAGCATATATTCTTCAATCAACAATAATTATTGATTCTGTATATGCCAAAGCAAATGAATTTTTTAGCGGATTTGATACCGAAATTATATTAAATCCAAAGAAATGTAATGTTGGGTATTTACATTTGAAAAAGACTAAACTTCTATTAGATGTTCCTAACAAAAAGGATAAAAAGAACAATTTAAAACGTAGAGAACAAGACGAGGAAAAAATTGTAAAAAAGAAGAAAGAAATGATTGATTATAATTATGAAGAAAAGGATTTTGATAATACGTTTATCAAGATAAGACAATCTATTAAATATATTGAATTATTATCTCGTTTGTTACCTGACTTTATGCATTTAAATCCTAAAACAACTAAAGATATAGTTGAAGGCTTATATTCATATGCTAATAAATTAATTTATTACGTTTTGAAGCCTTATGAAGAATTCTTTGAAAAAGATAGTAAGATTCTTGAAGAATTATATAATGATGGTGATATTCCTGAAGAGTTTAGAGATGAGAATAAGTTTAAACAAGCAATTCAACAAATATCACATGGATTTGTTTTAAATGTTTATAATTTGGTTGCAAGACTTTCTTCAAGCAAAAAAACTTTATATGCATTTGATAATTTATGCAATAAAGATTTAGCATCTAATGAAATATTGAATCTCATGGTTCATGAGAATGTTGAAAAACTAGAAGATTTTGCGAGCAGAATTTTAGAAATCGACTCTAAATATAATGATGTTTTGATTGAAAATTATTTGAAGCAAATAATTAGACACCATTGTGTTAAGAATTCTATTTCTTATTCTGGAATAAATCAAAAAGTTATTAATAAATATCTTGTTGCAAATCCTGACAAAAAGAAAGTGTCACAATTGCGATTGGGAAAAAGAAATAAATAATTAAATTTTTAAAATTGACTATTCAAAAATTGGATAGTCTTTTTTTACGCAAATGTGTAAGCTATAATTACGCATCTGCGTTAAGGCTTAGAGTTTGTGCATATTGCCGTGTATCAACAGATAATATAGAACAAGCCGTTTTTGTCACTAAAATAGTTATAGAACTATTGAAATTTATTAAATAGGTAGCTACAAAATATCATACTTTGACAAATGTCTTTTCGGCAAAAGCGACATTCAAATGATAAAAACGTTGAAAATATTAATTTTGTGTTATATAATATTATTAAATTGGAGCGTGATTAATTATGTATATTAAAAGGAATATTGAAAACAAAATAATGGAAGCATCTAAACAATTTGCTTCTATAACAATATATGGTTCAAGACAAGTTGGGAAATCAACATTAATTGATGAATTATTTCCTAAAATAAAAAAAGTATCACTAGATGATATTGAAATTAGAGATTATGCTTTAAAAGATCCTAAAGGATTTTTAAAATATTATTCTACACCATTAGTAATTGATGAAATACAAAAAGCGCCTATTATTTTAGAAGAAATGAAGATTGTAATAGACAAAAAAAAGAAGGAATGGGTTAAAACAGGAGAAAATGAACTTCTTTATATAATGTCAGGCTCTAATCAATTTGAATTACAAAAGGCAGTTTCTGAATCTTTAGCCGGTAGAACTTGTATTTTTAATTTGGCATCTCTTTCACACAATGAAATAAAAGAAAGAAGTGGTAATTATTTTAATCCTGATATTAATGTTTTATTAGAAAAGGGTAATCAATTGAATCAGTATAGATCTAGAAAAGAAATATTTGAAGATATATATTTAGGTGGTATGCCAGAATATATATCAAAAAAAATAGACAGAGAAATGTTTTTTAAATCATATCTTTTAACATATTTAGAAAAAGATGTTAGAAAAATAATATCTCCTGATAAAGAAACAACATTTATTAATTTTATGAAATATATAGCTCTAAGAACTGCATGTCAAGTCGATTATTCGGAAATATCAAGAAGTGTAGGAATAGATGCAAGAACTGTAAAAAACTGGTTGTCAATTCTTGAGACATCGGGAATAATTAAATTATTATACCCTTTTTTAGCAAATATTTCTGATAGAATAATAAAGGCACCTAAATTATATTTCATAGATACTGGACTAGCTTCATATTTATGTGGTATACCATCACCAGAAATTCTTGAAAAAAGCACTTTTGCAGGTAGTTTTTATGAAACTTATGTAGTATCCGAAATTATAAAATCATATTATAATTCTTATAAAAATACAGATTGTATTTATTATTATCGAGATAGAGATCAATATGAAGTTGATTTAATAATCGATAGTTTTGATTCGATTTATCCTATAGAAATCAAAAAAGGTATTAATCCAGTTAGCAATAAGAAGAATTTTAATATTTTAAAGAAATATGGCAAACGCATAAATGTTGGTTTAGTGATTGCATCATGTGATAAAGTTTTTCCTATTAATGAAGAAGTATATTATTGTCCTATTGATATAATTGGAGTATAAACTGCAATTTGAATTACATTGACACCTTAATTATTTTATTATAGAATATAGATGTAAATGAATATCCATTAAAAGGGAGTAGAAAGCCTAATATTAGGTATAAAATATCGTCAATACAACTTCTGTCCGGTATTAATTTAAATTTCAAGACTTTTGGCATTATAGCTAAAAGTCTTTTCTTTTTATGATATTCATTTATAATTTTAATTAAATTAGGAGGATATAGTTATGTATCTAGTATTAGCAATTGTATTATTTATTTTTTCTTTTATATTATTAGTTTGGGGAGTATTAAGCTTGTTTAATAAAGGATTCTTATTTAATAATGCTTATATTTATGCCAATAAAAAAGAACGTGAACAAATGAATAAGAAACCGTATTATATTCAAACAGGAATAGTTTTTATATTGTTGAGTATTGCATCTTGTTTAGAAGGATTTAATGCCTTATTAAAATATGATGTATTCTTTGTTTTATTCATAATATTAATTGTTGTTACTTTAGTATTTGCGATTGTTTCAACTATCTATATTGATAAAAAGATAATTAATAAGTCAGAATAATAACTAAAAAAATATGCAAAATCGATACAATGTTGTTGACATCGTTGTTGACACTGCTTTGAAAATAGGCATAGTTAAGCCATTTTTATACACACCACACATTTCTAAACGTTAATTGTTTGATTATTATAATTGCAAAGAAAAAGATATTAAGCAGGACTTCTAACGAGACTGCTGAAAAAGTCTCTGTGAATTAGAGGTATGGAAACATATCTCTTTTTCTTTTTTTGACATTTTATAAGTTTTTATATTATATCTAAGATATAATATAAACATAGAAATGAGTGATGAAAATGATTAAACAAGAGTCTTTAGTATTAAGCCCATTCATTGCTTTATACGATATTATTATTCCAAAGGACCACGAACTAAGACAATTAGCTGACTTAGTGGACTTTTCTTTTGTTGATGATATGCTAAAAGATATGTATACATTAGATAATGGTAGACCTGGTTATAGACTTCAAGTTATGTTTAAATATTTAATGTTAAAAAGAATGTATGAATTATCTGATAGAGATGTTGTTAAATATGCTATGACAGATATGGCATATAAATACTTTTTAGGCCTTGCACCTGAAGATCCTGTTATTGAAGCTTCATCACTTACTAAATTTAGAAAATTAAGAATGAAAGATGAATCCATTATGGATAAACTTATTTCTAAATCAGTTGAAATTGCTTTGAATAATGGAATTAAGTTGTCTAAAACTTTAATTGTTGATTCTACTCATAGTGAAGCTAGATATAATGCTAAAAGTGCTAGAGAGTATTTACTTGAAATTTGTAAGAATTTAAGAAAGAAAGTATATGATATTGATGAATCTTACACTGAAAAGATGCCTAAGAAATTAACTCAATCTCAAATTGGTTTATACGAAAATGTAATAGAATATTGTCAAAACATTATTAACACTGTTAAAAATGATGAGAACCTTGTTGCTAGACCAAATATTGCTGAGAACATTAATTTATTACAAGAAACTATTGATGATACAAATGAAGAATTGCTGATATCCAAAGATGAAGACGCTAAGGTAGGGCATAAAACTGCTGATTCTTCATATTTTGGGTATAAAAC
>JAFXXC010000033.1 GCA_017542485.1 Acholeplasmatales bacterium | reverse complement strand
TTGCTTATCCGAATTTGCAATTCTCAAAAAACAAGAATTGCTTTTTTTATCAACCTCATTTTCTTCAAAAACATTTTTAATGTGTGTATAAATTGTTTTTGAATCTCTATCAAATAGTAAAGCCATATCATTTACTGATAACCATACTGTATCCTCGCTTGGCGATACATTAATATCAAGTGATAAATTACCACTTTCAAATTTGACTATTTCATAATTATTGGCTCCATTAAGCCATTTATTTTGATTAACTAAATTGTAATTATCATTAAATAAATCATCTACCCATTCCTTAAATCTAACTGTAATATCATAATTACATTTATATCCAACTTGTAATATTATATCTAAATTATAATGCTTAACATTATATGTTTTACCATCTAATCCAGTTATCGCAAAAACGAACTCAGTATTCGAGTAATCCTCGATAACTGAATCAGTTTTTAAGTTTTCTTTAAACACTGAATCAATATTTTTTATTTTTCCACTTTTAATATTTTTTATATGAAGACTAATATTATCTATTGATTTATTAAATAACAAAGCCATACTCTTTTGACTTAACCATACTTCATTATTATCATAATCAATTAATACATTAACTACTCTACCATCAATTTCAAATTCTTTATTTTCCATTTTCTATCCTCCAAATTACAATCATTCTAACATTATAATTATACCATGTTTATATTAATATTTAAATAATGAATAATTTGAGAAAATTAGGCAGCTAAGCCGTTATTTTGACATTGATTTTAATGTTTTTTGAGAAAAATTATATAAAAAAAACAGGATTTCTCCTGTCTTATGCTTTAGTTGAATATTTAGAACTAATTCTCATAAAATCAATTCCATTAACAAAATCCATTAATGCTTCACTACATTTAATCGCAGCTTGATTAATGATAGCTAATTCTTCTTCATTAAGCTTTTTTAATACCCAATCTACAACCGGTATATTATTATCTCTACCTATACCAATCTTGATTCTTTTATAACTTTCAGTATGAATATGATTAACTATGCTTTTATGACCATTATGACCACCACTAGAACCATGATCTCTTAATCTAATTCTTCCAAGTGGAGAATCTAAGTCATCACTTATTACAATAATATCATCTACTTCTATTTTGTAATAATTCATAACTGCAATAACTGATTCACCAGATAAATTCATATATGTCATAGGCTTTAATAGCATTACTTTTTCTCCATTAAAAACCTTAACACCTATAGCACCTTTTAATTTTGGCTCTAATCTAAATTCAATATCATTTTTTCTAGCAAATTCATCAATAGCTATGAAACCAGCATTATGTCTTGTTGCCTCATATTGTGATCCTGGATTTCCAAGTCCAATAATTAATTTCATTATTATAATAATTCTCTCTTGCTCTTATCGTAAGAATAAGTGAATAAACCAGATAATGGTTCATCAGATAAAATTCTTAATATACCATGACCTAATAATTGACCAACATGTAATACCTTAATCTTATCAATCTTCTTAGAATCATCAAGCTTAATTGTATTAGTAATAATCATTTCCTTTAAGCAAGAATTTTGAATTCTTTCAATTGCAGGACCAGATAATACACCATGAGTTGCCATTGCATATACTTCTTTAGCACCAGCGTTCATTAATGCTTGTGCACCAATAGTAATTGTACCTGCAGTATCAACCATATCGTCAATCATAACACAAGTCTTACCTTGAACATCACCAATAATATTCATAACCTCTGCCTTATTTGGTTCAGGTCTACGCTTATCAATAATAGCGATTGTTGTATCTAATACCTTTGCAAGCTCTCTTGCACGAGTAACTCCACCATGATCAGGTGATACTACAACTACATCATCTAAATGCTTATCCATAATGTAGTTTGATAAAATAGGTAATCCCATAAAGTTATCAACAGGAATATTGAAGAAACCTTGAATTTGTGCAGCATGGATATCCATACAAATAATTCTATCAGCACCAGCAGTTTGTAATAAATCAGCAACTAACTTAGCACTAATTGGTTGACGGCTTCTTGCCTTTCTATCCTGACGGCTATAACCATAATATGGAATAACAATATTAATTGATCTAGCAGATGCACGCTTTAGGGCATCACACATAATTAATAATTCCATTAAATGGTCATTAACTGGTGCACTTGTTGGTTGAATTACAAATATATGATGACCTCTAACTGTTTCATTAATTTGTACATTAACCTCACCATCAGCAAAATGTAATACATCGCAGCTTGATAGTGGAATACCTACAGCATCAGCAATCTCTTCAGCAAGCTCAACATTTGATGATAAACTAAAAATTTTAACTTTCTTTCCCAATAAGATAGACATGAGAAAAATTCCTCCTAATATTTATTAAAAATCTACCTAGATTATACCATATTGAATATTAAAAACAATCTAATATTATACAATGATAGCGTTTTTTATATTTATCAATATAAACATAAAATTAAGTAATAAAAATATGGTAGACAACCGTTTGCCTACCATATACAAATTAAATATAGAAATATCCGCTTATAATTCCTTTATATGCCAATATTATAATTATCACTTGAACAATTATATGTATTATTGATATAGCTAATCCAACAATACTCATTGCCTTTGATGAACTATCTTTACTTTTTGATATACCGATAATACCAAATATAATACCTAATAAATTAATACCAATGATTCCAAATACTAGTGATAAAATACCAAATGTTCTTCCTTGATCAGTTTCTGAATCATTATTGTATGAATTATTATAATTCCTACTACTTTGACTATTTTCTCCATTTTCCTCAAATGCATTGTTTGGTCTAAATCCTGATTCAGGTAACTTATTTCCACAGATGGAACAAAATGATGCATTATCCTCGCATTCAGCTCCACATTTTGGACAAAATTTCATTATTCATTTGCCTCCACATTTTCTTTTACTTCTACTACATCTTTTGCTTCTTGTGTATTTGTATTTTCTACTTCCTCTTCATCATCTTCTCTATCAAATACAGCAACAGAAGCTATTTGATGATTATCCTTAAGAGTAATTATTTTTACACCCTGTGTAGCACGTGATGTTCTTGAAATATCTTCAACATGACATCTAATAACAACGCCTTGCTTTGTAGTAACTAAAAGGTCATCATTATCTGATACAGAATCTAATGCAACAAGCTTACCAGTTTTATCTGTAGTATTCATTGCCTTAACACCCATACCACCACGTGTTTGAAGTCTATATTCGTTAATATCAGTTTTCTTTCCATAACCATTAGCTGATAATACTAAAATATCTGGCTTTTCTTCTGTAACAACAGCTACACCAACAATTTCATCGCCTTCACCTAACATCATACCACGAACACCGGCACCATTACGTCCAATTGCTCTAACATCATCCTCTTTAAAGTGAATTGCTTTACCATTTGATGCAGCTAAAACAATATCTCTAGTACCATCTGTTAACATTACACGATATAATTCATCACCCTCGTCTAATGTAATAGCGATAATACCATTTTGTCTAATATTTCTAAATAATGATAGGTTTGTTCTCTTTACTGTACCCTTCTTTGTAACAAAGAATAAATATTGATCACTTGCCTTATCAGCGTCCTTATAATCTTCTACAGTACACATTGCCTGTAAATGTTCATCATCCTGTAAATTTAAAATATTAACAAGTGGAATACCCTTAGATGTTCTATTTCCTTCAGGAATTTGATATCCCTTTGTAGTATATACTCTACCCTTATTAGTGAAATACATAATGTAATCATGTGTAAACAAAGGTAATGCAAATCTAATATCATCATCCTTATGAGTCTTCATACCAGTCATACCAACACCACCACGGTTTTGAGCACGATATTCAGATCTTTTCATTCTCTTAACATATCCTAATGATGTTACAGTAACAATAACATTTTCTCTTGAAATTAAATCCTCGTTAGAAATATCAATTTCTTGATTTAATGCAATTTCACTATGTCTTTCATCATTAAATCTACCCTTAATTTCAAGCATTTCATTGATTAATATTTCATTCTTCTTAGCTGGATTTGCTAAAATTTCTTTAAAATATTCAACTTCATTTAATAAGCTTAATCTTTCTTCTACAAGCTTATCATAATTCATACCAGATAATCTTTGTAAACGCATATCTAATATAGCTTGAGCTTGAACGTCATCTAACTCAAATCTATCCATTAGTTTTTGCTTTTCAGTACCATCTTTTGTATTTCTAATTAAATGAATTACTTCATCAATATTATCATGAGCGATTAATAAACCTTCTAAAATATGAATTCTATCTAAATCACGCTTTAAATCGAATTCAGTTCTTCTAGTAATAACATCAATTTGATGCTTAATATAAACATCAAGTGCATCATGAAGCGTAATAGCTACTGGTCTATTATCAACTAAGCATACCATATTCATACCATAGCTTGATTGTAGCTGTGTATATTTATATAGCATATTTAAAATAACATCTGGATTTACATCTCTTCTTAATTCAATAACAATTCTTAAACCAGCCATTGATGATTCATCACGTAAATCTGTAATACCATCAATAATCTTATCCTTAGCTACTTGAGCAATACGCTCCATAATTCTAGTCTTATTAATACCATATGGTATTTCAGTAACTACAATTTCATATTTACCGTTATCTAATTCATCTATATGTGCTTTACTTCTAATAATTATAGATCCATTACCAGTTGTATATGCATTATATAAACCTTCTCTACCTAAAATTAAACCACCAGTTGGAAAATCTGGTCCTTTAATATATTGCATTAAATCTTCACTAGTTAATTCAGGATTTTCAATTAATGCAACACAACCATCAATTACCTCACCTAAATTATGTGGTGGAATATTAGTAGCCATACCTACTGCGATACCTGTAGTACCATTAACAAGTAAATTTGGTATTCTTGCAGGAAGTAATGTAGGTTCTATTTCTGTTGCGTCATAATTTTCAACAAAATCAACAGTATTCTTATCAATATCTCTAAGCATTTCCATAGCAATTTTAGACATTCTTGCTTCTGTATAACGCATAGCGGCAGCGCCATCACCATCGATATTACCAAAGTTACCATGTCCATCTACAAGTGGATAACGATAACTGAAGTCTTGAGCCATTCTAACCATAGCTTCATAAATTGAAGAGTCACCATGTGGGTGATATTTACCCATTACATCACCGACAATACGAGCACTCTTCTTATGTTGTACATTAGAAAATACCTTAAGTTCATTCATACCATAAAGTATTCTTCTTTGTACAGGCTTTAATCCATCTCTTGCATCAGGTAGAGCACGGGCAATAATTACACTCATCGCATAATTTAAAAATGAAGTCTTCATCTTAGTGTTAACATCTAATAATTCAACACTATCTTCTTTTCTTTCCTCTAAAGCTTTTTCAAACTCAAGGTCTTTTTCATTAGTTGCCATTTCCTACCTCCTATATATCAAGATTATCAGCGAAATGGGCATTCGCTTGAATATATTCTTTACGAGGCTCAACCTCTTCACCCATTAACATTTCAAATGTTTGATCTGCAATAATTGCATCATCTAGATGTACCTTTACTAATGTTCTATACTTAGGATCCATTGTTGTTTCCCATAATTGTTGAGGGTCCATTTCACCTAAACCTTTGTATCTTTGTACATCATATTTTTTACCAGCATATTTTGTCTTCTTTAATTCTTCTAGATGTTCATCACTATAAACATAATCTAATTGTTTAGCATATTGAATTCTATATAGAGGTGGCTTTGCTACATAAATATAACCAGCTTCAATTAAACCTCTCATAAATCTATAGAAGAATGTTAATAATAAAATACAAATATGTTCACCATCGACATCGGCATCGGTCATAATTACAATCTTTTGATATCTTGCTTTTGTAATATCAAATTCTTCACCAATACCAGTTCCAATAGCTTGAATCATTGATAAAATTTCATTATTTTCAAGTGCTCTAGTTAATTGTACCTTTTGAACATTTAATACCTTACCACGTAAAGGAAGTATTGCTTGGTAATTACTATTTCTTCCTGATTTAGCACTACCACCAGCTGAATCACCCTCTACTAGGTACATTTCAGATTTTGATGGGTCCTTACATCTACAATCGGCAAGCTTACTATTAAGCATTAGAGAGTCAAGTGGTGACTTTCTTCTTGTAGCTTCTCTTGCTTTTCTAGCTGCGATTCTAGCACGTGATGATAATAAACACTTTTCTATAATAGTTTGTGCATCCTTAGGATTTTCAGCTAAGAATCTTTCAAGTGTTTCACCCCAAGCCTTAGATACTAATGCTCTTACCTCAGGGTTACCAAGCTTAGCCTTTGTTTGTCCTTCAAATTCAGGATTAGGATGCTTAATTGAAATAATAGCTACTAAGCCTTCTAAAGTATCTTCTCTAGTAAGCTCTTCATCCTTTTTTAGCATCTTATTATCTTCTGCATATTTCTTTAATACTCTTGCAAGTGCCATCTTAAATCCTTCTTCATGATGACCTCCTTCATGAGTATTAACATTATTAACAAATGAATAAATAGTTGAATTATAAGAATCATTATATTGCATTGCAACTTCAATAATTACATCACGCTTTACTTCTTGTCCTTCACTATTTAATTCTTTATATGTACCAATTGAATGATTATAAATGATATCCTTATTTAAAACAGTCTTATTTCCGGTTAAGAATGTAACATATTCCTTTACACCACCATCATAATGATATGTATTAGAAACAGGATTTTCTGGATTTCTATTATCATTTACAGTAATAGTTAAAATACTATTCAAAAATGCAGTTTCTTGCATTCTTTTTCTTATTATTTCATAATCAAAAACTAATGTTTCATGGAACATCTCATAGTCTGGCTTAAATGTAACAATAGTTCCTGTATGATCAGATGTATCATGCTCAACTAAATCGCCAACAACCTTACCACGTTCAAAACGTTCAGTATATTGTTTTCCATTTCTTAAAACAGTAACCTCTAACCATTCAGATAAAGCATTAACAACAGAAGCACCTACACCATGTAATCCTCCTGATACCTTATATGCACCATCACCAAATTTACCACCTGCATGCAAAACTGTAAATATTGCTTCCATCGCAGGACGCTTAGTCTCAGGGTGTAAATCAATAGGCATACCACGGCCGTTATCTGTTACTCTAATAACATTATCTGGTAATATTTCAACAACAATATGGCTAGCATATCCTGCTAATGCTTCATCTACCGAGTTATCTACAATTTCCCATACAAGATGATGTAAACCTGTTACACCAGTAGACCCGATATACATACCAGGACGCTCTCTTACTGGCTCTAATCCCTTTAAGATCTTAATCTTATCAGCACCATAGCCTTCTGAATCAGGATTGTCACCTGTTAATTCTTCAATTTCATTTTTAATTGAATCAATATCCTTTTCCATCTTTTTCTCCTCACTAAATTTATATTCTTAATACTAGCGCATTCTTTAGAATATCATCAGGAACATCTAAAATTGTTGTCGTAGTAATAAAGACCTGTTTAATATTTTTTAAATATTCTGTTAAACTTACTATTCTATCCTTATCAAGTGCTTGATATATATCATCAAGTAACATAATAGGTTCTTCTTTTAATTCCTTTATAACCTTAGCTAAAGCAAGCTTAATAGCTATATAAATAATTCTTGACTGTCCCTCAGATGCATATACACCTGCATCTAAACCATTAATTAATATCTTAAAACTATCTCTATGCGTTCCAATCTGAGTAGCTTGATATTTTATATCTATTTGTTTCTTTTCATTAAATGACTCTAAAATATTATTTGGATCATATGTTTGTTCATATATAAGCTTAATTTCTTCTATTTTCATATTCTTAGAAATATCTTTTAAATAATAATTAAGCTTATCAATTAAATATATTCTAGAATCATAAATATACTTAAGAGATTCAACCAATTCATTAGTTAAAACATCTAACATAACATCATCAATTTTCTTATTTTTAAGAAGAAGATTTCTCTCATTCAATGCTTTTTTATATCTACTAGATTCTTTTAAATACTTTTTATTTAACATCGATATATTTAAATCAAGAAATCTTCTCTTATCTCCTTTAGCTCCTCTTATTAATGAAATATCAGTAGGTGATATCATAACAACATCTAAATTTCCTAAATATTCACTAGATTTCTTAATCTCAATATCATTAATAAATAAGCTTTTACTATCTTTAGATATAACAACCTTATACTTTTTATCAGCTTTTACTTCTATTTTTGCAAATTGTTCATTAAACCTAATAGTATTTTCTAAATTATTTTCTCTATGGGATTTAGTAGTTCCTGCTATATAAATAGCTTCAAGTATTGATGTCTTTCCACGAGCATTCTTACCACTAAAAATAATTAATGAATTATTAGTATCTAATTCAAGCTTTTCAAATATCCTAAAATTATTTAATTTAATATTTTTTATCATTCAATCTTAAATTCTTTTCCCAATACTTTAACAATATCACCTGGATATAACTTCTTACCTCTTCTATTTTCTTTCTCACCATTAACAAATACTTCATTTTCTGCTAAGAAATATTTAGCTTCTCCTCCAGATGAAATAACATTCTCAATTTTTAATAATTGCTGTAAAGTAATGTACTCAGTAGTAATTTTTAAGCTCTTCATAAAAAAACCCCATTTCTATATGATTATATCATATAGAGACAATAAACACAATTAAAATTGCGAAATTTTGCATTTTTTTATAATATTAGTAATTTCTATGTATAATTGATAAAAATTAAAAAAATACCCCTTAAAACTTAATTTAGGGGTATTTTAACAATTATTCAAATTTTAAATTCGTTTTAACTAATGTGCTACCATTATAAATAAAGTACTCACCATCAGTAGGAATATCAATTGAATTACCATCAATTGTTACTTTTGTTTTACTATTTGAAATGAAATAATAATTATATCCATCTACAAAAATAGAATCTACATAATCTTGAACATATATTTCATTTGATACTTTGATAATTATATAAGGTGATGTTTTACATACATCTACTATATTTGCATCTAAATTTTCATCAAAAATACAATTAGCTGTATAATTTTCTCCACATATCTGTACTTTATTAATCTCTGAATTAGAATAATCAACTGGATAATAATACCATATACCATTATTACCATCACTACTATCATAATATAAACTATATAAATTGATTGGTCTAGCTATAAATTGATTAATATCTATAGTATCTATATCACTTATATTAAAATTATGACTAATTGTTACATATTTATTACTAATTCTTAAATATGCATTGTTAACATCTATTCTTGCTAATAATTTATATTGAGTATTAGATTCTTTTGTTAATAACAAACTAGAATAACTATCAATACTTATTTTTAAATTGCTTGGAACATTAATAATTATAGTATTTACATTTAATTCTCCAATAACAACAAATCCATTATTAATATCATCTTCTGTAATAGTTATTTCTCTTCTAGCTTGTTCTTTACTATTATAATCAGAATATGTATATGTAGTATCAACAGTTACCTCATAATAACCACTATCTGTTCTTTCTACCCTATTACCCTTCTTATCTACTAAATTAACATACATATTATTAAAATCAGAATCAATTATTTTAACATATGTCTTTGTAGTATCTACAATTTGATCAGGATAAGTATAATTATGCTGAACGCTATTATAAATTAAATCTTTAATGAATAATGGGAATGAATAAGCCATAGGTTTACCTGTTGATTCATCAATACCTGATATATATGAATCTTTCATAATACTGTTTATATATGTATTTATTTTAGTGACAATATTATTATTTTTATCAACTAAATTAACAGAACATGAAGCTGAATATAATGATTTTCCACTAAATTTTAATTTGTTATCTTCAATCTTAATATAATCAAATGTTACTTCATTAAAATTATAATCATTAATTTCTTCACCATTTATCTTACTAACAACTTTACCTTCAATATCAAATTCACTAAAATCATCATTATTATAATTATATACATATCTTGTATTATCTGATTTATCATTATTCTCCATTACAAGTTTTGATTTTAAATCCTCAATTACCTTAACTTTTTCATCATTATTATTGTAAATAATTAACATTAAATTATCGATACTATTTACATAATTATTATTTATAATTTGATTTTTTTCTTTATTAACAATTATTACATTACCAAAGAAATCTCCTCTAAAATCAATAAATATATTATTTCTATTTTCTTCTTCATTAAAACTTATAATATAATCTTCACCTTTTGGTAATTTAATAACATTATTATTGTTTTTATTTACAAAATAATATTCCTTTTCTTTACCTAACAAAACATATTTCTTACCTCTACTACTATATGTTCCACTAGAAACAATATTATTATTCATATCACAAACTAAATATTGATAATTACCATACTCATAACCACCAACAAATGTAACAGCTATCTCATCTGCAGTTAATAATGGTAATGTAACATCATATGACCCTGAAATCATATTTTCTTTAGTTAACGATAATTTAATATCTTTATAACCACTTTTCTTAAATATTAATTCTCTTTCATCATTTTTATCAGGATATTCAAATGATAATACATTATTTTTAATAACTGGATTGATGACATAATTAGTATCATAAGTAATATCACTTATATCCTCTACTTCACCAAATGTAAGCTTAACACTACAAGGAATTCTATTACCAAATTTAACATCTTTTTTGATAATACTATCAACCATTTCAGTTGCCTTTATTTCAACAATTTCTGTTTTATAATTTTCTTTTGATAAATAAATATATAAATTCTTAACAAAGTCTACATTATGTGTATATTTCTTATTTACTTCATCATAAGTACCACTACCATAATTAGCAGTAAAAGTAGGAATAATTTCTGAATCAACACTCAATTCAATTGTTCTAGGACCATTTTTAGAAGAATTAGAGCATGCTGTTAACAAAAATATAGAAAATATAACAATAAATAAATATTTTAATCTTCTCATACTCTACCTCCTATTTATCATCAATTAATACTTCAAGAAGTGGCTTATGTGATACCTTATAACATGCTATTAAAGAGAATGTTAATGCAATAATTGTATCAAACACAACTAAAATAATAAATGAAATAGGAATATATACTGGATTTAATTCTAATTTAATAATATTTGTAATTATTTTAGCAGCATCAGTTTTCATAGCCATATTAAATCCAAAATAAATACCAAAACAAATTAATCCACCAAAAATAATAGTCCAAATATAACTCTTAGTAAATGTCTTTAATATTTCAACAAAATACAATTTTGTAATACTATTATTCTTCATACCAATAGCTCTTAATAATCCAAGATAATTCTTTCTAGTTTGAACAGAATACTCAATTGTATTATATAAATTCAATAATGTAGCAAAGAATATTACTCCACCAAATATTGCTAACGCGATACATAAATACATAAATACTTTATAGAATATTTGATACATATAAAACATTTCACTTTGATAACTTGTATTAAGATATTTTTCTTCATTTGTTGAAGTATTCTTAATATAATTATCAATTATTGATGTAGCATTATTTGCAGAACTAAAACTATCAAATGATAAATATAATCCATATTCTTTATAATATAAATTACCATATGACATACTTTCCATATCAATACCAGCACCTACTGGTAAAAATACATAACCATTTTCTGTAGCAGTTTCTGAATAACTTGCTAAATTTGTTGAAGGATAATAATAACAAGTTTGATAATATCCATTATCATCTTCAATACTAACAGGCATACCCATATTAGCTTCATCTTTATCATTATATAAAGAACCATATGTAAACCATATTAATTCATCCTGAGGATTTGATCTATTCATTCTATATGTTTGATTATTTATTTCACTATTAAATACACCTATAATTTTATAATTACTAAACATTGGTAAATAAACACCATTATATAAGTTAAATTCATTTTCTTCAGTTCTTTGTGTCTTAGATGTAGTTAAACTATATCCATTCATTAAACCGATATCTAATGATATATTCTTACCTATTAATTCATCATAATTTTTATTTAATATCTCAGCTAGTCTAGATGAAATCATTATTTCACCTTTAGTATTCTCATTAAATGCTTTTCCAGCTAAAATAGCATTATTATCATTAGACAATAATATATTTTTATTTTTAGAATTCTCAACATCATAAAATATGAAAGATGATGATACATCAGAATATGAATTAATTTTATTTTCTGCCATAAAAATATCGTTATATTCTTTACCATCATATTTAACATTAATATTTAATTTTTTCTCTCCTGATGAATTTTTACTAGTTATAATATATTTTTGATATTTAACATATTCATCAACACCATTAATACTTAAAACATTATCAAATTCTTTTGTTGAAACAAATGATGCATTACTTTGATCAGTAACATTAGATGAAAATCCAATATTGAATGTTCTTAAATTTTTATCCTTATCAACCTCTTGATTTAATCCAATATAAAATGCCATAAATATAAATAATACAGGCATTATTAATATTAAACCAAATGATATTCCTCTAACAGTTGTTTTAGTTGTCTTTTTACGTGATTTTAAGCTTATTCCAGCTAATCTTCTATAATCATTAAATTTCATACTATGACACCTCACTTATAACAGCCATAGGGTCTGTTTTTGAAATTTTAGACATACTTGATTTTGAGAATAATAATGTAAATAATATGAAGAATATTATAGTTAATATAGGAACATAAATAGGAATCTCCATTATTATTGCATAATCCTTTATTTTAGCTAAATACATAGTAAAAGTACTTTCTAATATACCACTAGATATACTTGTCAATGGTGCTTTAATTATATATAAAGAACCAAAAGCTAATAAAACACCAATTATAATTGTTGTCATAGATTCATATTTAATTGTGGATTTTAAATCTCTTTCATTTAAACCTAATGCCTTCATTAAACCAATAAATTTTTTATTTTTATTTACAGAAATAACAATAGTATTAGCTAAAGAACCAATTGATAATAACATTAGGACTATTGCTAAAAAGCCAGCAAATCCTAAAATAACATAACCAATTATTACATACATCTTTAAATCCTCTAATACACTACAATTAACAGATTCATATTCTTTTTCAACAACTTCATTATTTCCATTAGTATATCTATTATATGATAATGGCATTATTTCTTTTATTTCTTCATATAATGATTTTAATTCATTTTTAAATCTAGAAGAATCAAAGCTTATCTTATCAATATTATATTCAATATTAAAAGATGAAATAGATGAATATTTAAAATTATTTAATACATATTCACAATCAATATAAACATTTTTTATATTGTAATTATTCTTCTTTTCTGCTTTATAAATACCAGCGATTTCTAATTCAATTTCTTCATTTTCATAAGTTTTATTATTTGGTGAATATGAATAATTATATATAAATTTAGATCCTACACTTAACTGTTTTCCATAATTATTATAATATTGACTAACATAATTACTTGAAACATATATTTTATTACTATTTTTTATTGATTTGTTAATACCAGTACCTTCAATAATATTTAATTTGATTGGATAACTATAATCAGTTAATCCAACATCATACATATTATTTATTGAATATTCTATATAATTAATATCTTTACTATGCTTATCAATAACATTCTTATATGTTACATATAAATCTTTATTAAATTTCTTTCCTTGTTTATCACCATTATAATTATTATATGAAATATTAGTTTCACCGACTGTCTCATAATATTTATAAATAATCTTATTTTGATTAACATAATATGTTATTGCAATACACATTATTGCCATAATTAAAAAAGAAATAATATAAACAATTATTGTAGTTAATATAGATCTAGATTTATTATTACTGATATTATGTAATGATATTTTATATCTATCTACAAATTTCATTATTTTACCTCTTCTACTTTATTTTCTACACTTTCACCAATTTCTTTTTTATTATTTTCTTCAACAATATATGTTTTATGTTCAAATAAATTATCATATTTACCATTCATATATTTAGCAGTAGCTACACCATCTTTTATTTCTATAATATTATCTGCATTTTTTGCATCTTCCATATTATGTGTAACTAATATAACTGATTTACCTTTTTCAACAATTTTTTTAAGTAATGCCATTACCTCAGCACCATTTTGACTATCAAGATTTCCTGTTGGTTCATCTGCAAGCACAATATCAGGGTCATGTACTAATGCACGTGCAATAGATACTCTTTGTTTTTGTCCACCTGATAATTCAGATGCTTTTTTATTTATTTTTTCTGACAATCCTAATTCTTCTATTATTTTTGTAGCTTTTAATTCTCTTTCCTTTTTATTCATTCCAGCTATTGTTAAAGGCATTGCTACATTTTCCAAAACAGTAAATGTTGGCTCAAGATAAAATGATTGAAAAACAAATCCAGTAGTTTTATTACGATATTTTGCCAATTCATTTTTATCTAATTCATTTAAAATAACTCCATTAGATTCAATAGTACCTGATGTAGGTGAATCTAAAGCACCTATAATATTCATTAATGTAGATTTACCTGAACCAGATTTACCTAAGATTGCAGTAAATTTACCATCTTCGATAACTAAATTAGCATCTTTAAGGGCATGTACTGCACCTTCTCCTTTACCATAAATTTTATTAACATCTCTTAAAACAATCATATTATTCTCCTTTTATATACAAATAAATTCACAACAAAAAGTTGTGAATCATTTTTATAATATATTAATCCATTCTTACAGGTAAAATTAATTGAGTAAGATTAAAATCTCTTTCTCCCTTAATTACAAATGGTCTTACTTCTGCAGTTAAATATAAAGATACTTCAGAAGACATAAAACTCTTTAATGCTTCAATTAAATATCTAGATGAAAATGCAATTGTAATTGGATTTGTTGCAATTACTTCAGTTGGAATAATATCTTCATTAGCTCCACCAACTGTAGCATTATTTGTAGATAATTCTACTGTTCTATCATTTCTAATAGTTAATTTTATAATAGAATATGTAATTTCTTTATCTCTTTCCTTATCTCTAGGTGAAAATAAAGACACTCTCTCTACTACTTCTATTAATTCATCTTTATTAAATTTAACAGTAATCGGGAATGTTTGTGGTATTAATCTTGAAGTATCAGGAAAATTACCATCTAATAATCTTGTTTGGAAACAAACATTCTTATAAACAACTAATAATTTATTTTGTGAAAAATATAAATTTAAATTTTCTTCATAATTATCAATAGCCTTTAATAATTCATCTAATGATTTTGAAGGTATAGTAATATTAAAATCTTTATATTCATTATTAATTGTTGTTATTTTTTGAGATAATCTAAAAGAATCTGTTGCAGTAACAACTAATTCACCACTAGTATTTTTAAAATTAACACCTGTTAAAATAGGTTTCTTTTCATTTTGTGCTGTTGCGAATGCTGTTGATTTAATTAATTCTTTTAATAAATCAGATTCTATTGTTAATGGATCTTCAAGAGGTACAAAATCAATTTTAGGATAATCTAAAGCACTCATTATGTGTAATTTATATTCACCACGATCTGCTTTAATTATTAATATTTTATTATCAGATAAATATAAATTAATCTTTCTAGAATTTAATTTCTTAATAATATCTATAAAATATCTACCAGGAATAACTGTTGAACCTGCTTCATCAATTACTAATGATTGATCATTAATTCTTACTTCAACTGAAATATCAGAATTAGAAGATGTTAAAAATAAATCAACATCAGTAGCATAAAGCTTAATTCCTGTTAGAATAGGCATTGGTGATTTTAATGGTAATCCTCTTGAAATAATATTTAAATTTTCAAGTAGTACCTCACGATCAATTGTAATATTCATTTTGACCTCCAAAAAAAATTAAATAATAAATTTTAATAGTATTAGTAATAACGTCTGTGGATAGTGTGGATAACTATGAAAAATGACTTAACTACACTATTTTATTATAGCATAATAATTGTTAAAAATAAACATATTATAAACAGTTTTAATTATAACTTTTTTAATATTGCTTCAACAGACTTAACTATTAATTCTTGATTATTTTTTAAATCATTTTCTATTTTATTACAACCATTAATAATAGTTGAGTGATCTCTACCATTTAATATGCTACCAATTTTAGAATATGATAATTCATATTTTGTTTTTAATATATACATTGCTATATGTCTTGGTAATACTACTTTATTAGCACGTGAGGCACCTAATATATCCGCAACACTAATATTATACCAATTAGCTATAACAGATAAACAATTTTGATAGTCATTATCACTATTAGCTTTATTAGCTTTAATTAATACATCAAGTGATTCTTTTGCCATTTCTAAATTAATATCCTGATTAAAAAACTCAGAATAATTTAATACTCTTGTTAAAGCACCCTGTAATTCCCTTACATTATTAGTAAATGTTTCTGCAATAAAATTTAAAACATCGTCAGGTACGTTTTTAGTAGTTTGTTCAGCAACTTTTCTTTTTAAAATATTAATTCTTTGTGGTAAATCTGGTTGATTGATATTTTCAATATCACCATCTTGAAATCTTGTATATAATCTATCCATAAAATTATTTAATTTATCAGCTGGTCTATCAGATGTTACAACAACTTGTTTACCATTTAATATCATGTCATTAAATAATTGAAAGAATTGTGTTTGTGTTTCTTTTTTACCTTCAAGCATTTGAATATCATCAATTAATAAAACATCTATATTACTATATTTTTCTTCAAAAGCATCCCAATTCTTATCTCTTGAAGCTTTAGAATATTCAGTATAATAATCATATGCTTGAATATATAGAATTTTAAAATTTTCGTTTGTATCTTGTATATAATTACCTATAGCTTGCATTAAATGAGTCTTACCTAAACCAACTCCACCAAAAATATATAATGGATTAAAGCTTGATTTAAAAGCAGATCCTGGATTTTCAGCTACTCTTGAGGCAGCCAAATAAGCTGCTCTATTAGAAGCACCTAATACAAATGATTCAAAAGTAAAATTTTGATTTAAATTATTAATAATTAAAGCAGGTTTATTAGTAATAATTTTATTATCTTCTTTTACTTCATCTTCTAATACAAATTTTGCTCTTAATTTTTTAGTACTTAATTCATCTATTATATTAGATATATTTTTATAATGAACTGTATTAATAGTAGCTTTGATATATACTGATGGTACAATTATATATAAAGTTCCATTTTCTTCTTTATATACTTTTTTTACTTCACCAAATGTATTGTTAAATGTTTCTTCAGATAACTTATCCTTTAAAACTGATTTAACATCATTCCATAATTCCTGATAATTTTGCATTTTATCTAACCCCAAACATAATATTATAATATAGTAATAGAAGTGTTTTATTATTAACACATCAAATTTTCAACTAAAATGATATCACAAAAAAATAAAGAATAAATAAAAACTTTTCCACAAAAATTGTGGATAACTTTGAAAAATGTGGATTTATAAAGGTTATAATTGTGGATAACTTTTTTAATTAATGCTATAGTGGTGCGATTTTTTTAATTTTAACAACTTTTCACAGGTTAATAAATACGTTGAAAAGTTATCCACATTTAAAGAAAAATTAATAACAATTTTATGTTTACAACTATAATTGTAAAATATTAAAATATTAAATAAATGGCTTACCTAAGCTATTTTTAATTAATTTATATACATTTTGATAAAATTTGTTTGAAATTTTAATACAATTTATCAACAAGCATCCTAAAACGATTTTGTCAAGAATTATTTTTAAAATTTTATTCATTATTTTTTGTATAATTTTAGATGTAATTGAATAATGTTTTAAGAAAAATTTTCATTATTTTTATTAGATATTTAGTGAAAATTTTCAAAAGTTATCCACATTTAATTATGTAATATTTCATTTGATAAAATTGAATATTATTATTTAATATGCTATAATTACCACAAATATTACATCTTTATTTATATAATATGTTATTATCTTTAAATAAAAATAAAATTGAGCCAACTATAAATAAATCAAGAGATAATTGAAAAATACTGAAATATTTATTTATAGTAAAATAACTCCAAGACGAAAAATCCTCAATTTATGGATTTTTTAAAAATTGAAGATAAGTTAAATTTATTGTATATATCTAGATCTTTGAAAATTTTATATGGTTAAATTTGTGGAGAATAAGGTTTGTTATTCTTTAAAACAGAATAGATAACCTTAGTTAATTACTTTTCTATGTGTCCTAATATTACATAGTAATGTTTATTCTCGGCTTGTTTCTTGAGGTAGTATTCATGAAACATTGGGTCGTGTATCCAACATACCTTGGCTGCTTGGTATAAGGCATATCTCAAATATGTAGAACCCTTCTTAGATATACTTAAGAACTTTGCTTTATATTTACCAGATTCATAGATTTTAACATCTAATCCTGCATAAGATATTAGGTGCTCTGAATTCTTGAAATTACTAATATCGCCTATTTCACCAAGTATAAGACCCGCAGTAATGTAACTTATACCTGAAATGGTTAATATGTTCGGATTTATCATTTCAACGTAAGTTTTGATTTGCTCGTTATATTCATTTATTTCAGATTGAATAGAATTAAGTCTTTTGATTCCTTGAATGAGTTGAAACGTAAGGTATTCATCTTTGATTCCAATCGATGATTTAGCTGCCGAAATCACATCTTTAGCTTTAACTTGGCATTTACCATGAATCATAGAAGAGATAGTCTTTTCGTGTGCTTTAGTTAGTCTAGATGGACTGGGATATTTCGTTATGATATCAAGAGCTGAACCTTGATAAACATTACTAAAAAGCTTCAAATATTCAGGAAATAGCTGTGTTAATAGCTTATAAATATTAATTTTAGCTAATCTTAATTCTTCAACTAAAGTAAATCTATCACGAGATAATGCTTTTAAGGCGTCAGTGTGATAAGATATAGTTGTATAGGGCTTGAAGACTGTTTTACGATCTTGAAGATAATCACATATTGCTATTGCGTCTAAGTTATCATTCTTTTGAATGTGTACCTTATGTGATTTCTTGTCTAAATGAATTAGTATTGGATTAATAATCATAACTTCATAATCTTGTGCGAGAAGATATGAAACAATGTTCTTATGATAAAATCCAGTAGACTCTAGTCCTATACGAACTTTAGAATCTTTAGTTGCTCCACAAAATTCTTGGATTGATTTGTGGAGTTTTTTATATCCCTCGTTATTGTTAGGAATAGTTATAGAACGAGAGGTATATATTTCGCCTTGATCACTAATCATATAGTAATCGTGTTTTTGACTGGCGACGTCAATTCCAACATAAATCATAATGTCAGCCTCCTTATTATATTTTGGCACTGGTGCTACCTACAGTACTTTTCTTAACGTAACCTAGTTCCTTATAACCAGACATCTAACAAGTAGAGCTGTAACCAACTTATAACCATATAAAAGAAAAGACTGTAGCTGAAACCTCAATTAACCAGAGAGTCTTATGACTCCTGTAGGTGATATAAATGTAACAGACTACAGTGCTTATAAGAATTATAACATCTAAAAAGGATGATATAAAAGTTATGTTGTACTCGTAACTATAAACAATACTCTTTATGAAGGAGGATGTATAATCTTAAGTACAATTTGATTATACTAGGTTTTATATGAAAAAAATGAGTTTATCTATTGAATTGTTATTATTTGTATTTTTAATATTTATTTTAAAATTTAATAATCAGTTAAAACCAATAATTGGTGATGAAGATGGTGATTATACTTGGGTTGACTTAGAATTTAATACAATGGATGATGTAGATGATTATATTGAGTGGAGATTTGGTTCATACCCTAATTTTTATTATACAACTGAACATAATTATGCGTTATTAGCTACACAAAATATTCATCAAAGTACCCTCAGAGATGATTATAATCGTTTAGGTAATTTAATGCATGATTTAAATCATGACAATATTATAAACGATTATGATAAGATAGGACTGACAAGTGGAATATGTCAACCTACTGCTGTTACTATGGCTATTAGATATATGGTTAGTACTGGGGATATAGTTTATAGTCCACAATTAAATAATAACATATATGATTCAATGAATGTTTTTTATGATGTTACTAATGCATATATTCAATGTGGTTGGACAGGTGGTTCTGCACCAAGGGAGTATTGTTGTTATTATTTAAATACTTTATTTGATAATTATAACGTTAATTATTATGCAAGTTATACAACAACTAATTTCGTAAGTGTTTTATCAACTGCTTACAATAATTGTTTGCCAGCAATTGCACATATAACTAGTAGTAATGGAGTTGGACATGCTATGACTATTGCTGGATATTATATTAAACACATATATTATATTGATGATTCAGCTCCTGTTGAGGAGGAAGATTACCCAGAAGTTGATTTAGATTTGTGTTTTGTTGGTGTAAATAATGGTATGATAGATACATTAGATGACTGGGCAAATGTGAACGGGGTTCTTCCTCCATCATTATATGAAAACAATTATTCATTTTTTAATGTGGAACTTTTAAGTGGGGTGACTTACATATGCGAAGCAAGTTAAAAAATATTGTAATGTTTATTTTCTTATTAATTATTTTTACCTCTTGTACTCAATCATTAGAATTAAAAGAAATTAAATCAAAATGGCAAAATTGGTATAATACTTCTACTTCTACTGAAATTACATTAACTGGTAATAATATTAGTAAAATTAAAAATGATTTAGATGGAGGAAATACTCTATTAGCTACCTTAGAGTATTTTAATGTTGATGGTGATGTATATTATAATAATGAAAAAATAAAAATAGTAGAGAGTGATATTAAAGAGGAAAATTTATATTTTTGTAATAATAACTATTTTTATATTTGTAGTAGTAAGTTTGAAAAAAATGATTGTTATTGTCTTAAAGTATTAAATAATTTTATTTATGTTAAATATAGAATGGATGAAGCACCATATTCTTTAAATTTAAATTATGCTATACCACTTCCACCTAATGAATACAGTAATTCAGAATATAATAAAATATTTGATGATTTTACATTTGAATATATGAATAATTTTTATTCAAAATTTACTGATTATATAATTATAGATAAAGATAATAAAAAAATTACGATAATATCTGAAGAAATATTAAATGGTCATAAAGATGTTCATAATGTATACACAACTACTATTGATTATAATAATAGAGTAATAAGCGTAAAATTCAATGAGATTAGTATAACATTATAAAATAAAACTTGACATTAATTTTTGTTTTTGATAGAATAAACGAGCATGGTTTCTTAAAGAAAGGCAGGTAATTATAATGAAAAGAACTTATCAACCTAATAAGAGAAAAAGAAAAGTTACTCATGGTTTTAGAGCAAGAATGGCTACAAAGAATGGTAGAAAAGTTTTAGCTCGTAGACGTCAAAAGGGCAGAAAGCAATTAACTGTTTAATTTAATATTTATAAATTGACATAACTAGTACTATCAGAACAATTTAAAAAAATGATAGTACTTTTTTGTTAATTTGGTACATTTATGAAAAAAGAATATCGCGTAAAAAAAAATCAAGAAATTGAATTAATACTAAAAAATAAGATTTATAAATCAAATCAATATTTTTCAGTTTATAAAAGAATTAACGAAGAAACCAGTCATTTTAGATATGCGATTAGTGTAGGTAAAAAAATTGGTGATGCGGTTGTAAGAAATAAATATAAAAGAAAAATTACGGCTGCTCTATCAAATTTAAATATTAATTTAGACATTAATGTAGATGTATTTATTATTGCTAAACCTTCTATTTGTAATGTTGATTACAATATTATATATAAGGAATTAGCATATTTATTTAAAAAACTTAATTTATTACAAGGAGAAAAGCATGAATAAATTTTTATCTAAGCATAAATATAAATTCATTTTCGCTTTAGTAATGGTTGTTGCTCTAATTACTTTATCAAGTTGTCGTATTAATGCACAAAATTGGTATTCTAAAATATATACTACATATCCTCAGGATTGGAGTGATATTTGGAATAGCAAGGATGGCGGATTTTGGAGTACATTCTGGGGATGGCCTATTAACGTATTAAGCTGGCCTGTTGCTTGGATTTGTTCAAATATTGGACGTGGATTAGGTGAATCATTCTTCTGGGGTATCTTCTTTACTACTATTATTGTAAGAACAATAGCATGGCCTATTTATTCTAAGCAAAATGGTATGAGTCTTAAAATGCAATTAATGCAACCAGAAATGGCTAAGATTCAAAGAAAATATCAAGGTAGACAAGATCCTAGATCACAACAAATGATGCAAGCTGAAATGATGAAGCTTTATAAAAAATATAAAGTAAATCCATTAGGCTGTTTTGGAACTATGATTCTTCAATTCCCAATTTTCATGGCAATGTATGAAGTTGTACAAAGAGTAAATGCTGTTGGATCAACTAAGATTAATGGTGCTATTACAACAACATACCAAGGTGAATTTGCTTTAGCAGACACAAAAGTATTTGGATTCTTTGAAATGAACACTTCTTTCTTCAATGCTACAAGTGGATGGGATAAATTCTTCTCAGCTTTAGTTGCAGTATTATTTGTAGGAATTACAATATTACAACAAAAGCTTAGTCAACGTCCACCTAAGTATCAAAAGCAAAGACCACAAGATAAAAATCAAAAGAATCAACAAGCTAACCAAATGAAGTGGGTTATGATTATTATGAATGTTGTATTTGGATTTATGGCATTATCTAATACTACATTAGGTATTTATTGGTTAATTGGTGCTGTATACCAAATTGCACAATCACAAATTGGTAGATTATTAAATGATCGTAAATATTATAAACTTCAAGCAAAAAATGCTAAAGAATTTTAATTAGGAGGAAAATATGCAAAAGAAAGTTGAATTTATTGCAAAAACTCAAGAAGAGGCTTTAGAAGAAGCTGTAAAAAGATTACATATTTCCAGTGATAAAATATTTGTAAATATTTTAGGTGAACTTCCAGAAGGATTAAATTGTGAAGCATTAATAGATGTTAATTTAACTCTTGAAGGCAAAAAATATCTTGAGAATATATTAAAATCATTAAATATTGGTTATCAAATTGAAGCAAGATCAGTTAATGGTGAAGAACAAATTCATTATATAATTGATTCATATGAGAATTCTTTATTAATTGGTGTTAAAGGAAAAACATTAGAAGCATTACAAATTCTTCTACGTAACCTTATATCTTCTTATACTAAAGATCATATTGTTGTAACTTTAGATATTGGCGGATACAAGAGTAATCGTGCTAGACAACTTGAAATTTTAGCTACAAAAACAGCTAAAGAGGTTGCAAGTACAAAGACTCCTGTTAAACTTCAACCTATGAATTCATTTGAACGTCGTATTATTCATGAAAAATTATCAGATTGGCGTGATGTTTATACTGAATCTGAGGGTGAAGGCGAGAATAGAGCTATCGTTGTTAAACCAAGATAATTGAAATACCGGGTAACCGGTATTTTTATTATATAAAAATAAAAAAATAAAAATTTATGTTATATTATTTCACAATTAGATATTGATGTGATAAAATAATAATATGAGAAATTTGGTTAAAAAGGTTTTATTTTGTATATCTACAATTTTAATATTTATTGTATTAGGTTGGATGGCAAATACTATTACTCAGCATATAATTTCTGATATAAGAATTGAAAATTTTAAAAATAAAGGCGTATATCAAGAAGAGTTATCTTCTTCTTCTGTTAAATTTTATAAAATTGAAACTGGCGAAGAATTAGGATATACAAATATTAATGGTAAAATTTATCCAGGAGCTAAGGCCGATGTATTAGTTGCTAAAAAATCTAATATAGGTATTCCATTTGTTGAAGAATTTATTACTTTTTTTGCAGGTGGACATTCTTCTTTAGCCATAGATTATTATAAAGACTATAATATTAATGCAAAACTTTCTGATAGTATTGAAGCGACAGGATTAGAGGGTGGAGAAAACTTAAGTAGAATTGCAGATAGATATTATTGGACTTATCAATCTACTTACGATGAGGTAATTGTTGTAAGGGGAAATAATATGGATGAAAAAATGAAGGATGAAGTTATTTCAAATTGTTTTTCATTACTTGGTGATCCATATAATTATTCATTTACCTTCGATATTGTGAACAAATCATACTGTAGTGATTTAATATCAAAATCATTTAAATCAGTTGGAATTGATTTTAATAAAAATGGCTATTGGACTACCATTTATGATCTATTAGTTTCTAGCGATTGTCATATCTCATATTATCATTGTTATAAGGATAATATTAAATATATTTACTATGTAGGATAGGGGTGAAAATATGGCTTATGTTGCGTTATATAGAGCCTACAGACCACAAAAGTTTTCTGAGGTTGTAGGACAACAACATATAATAAAAACACTACAAAATGCTATAAAAATGAATAAGGTTGCCCATGCTTACTTATTTTGTGGACCTAGAGGTACAGGTAAGACAACTTTAGCAAAAATCATGGCTAAAGCCATGAATTGTGAAAATGGACCTACTATTGAACCATGTTGTGAATGCGAAATGTGTAAAGGAATTACTCAGGGAATGATTTCTGATGTAGTTGAGATAGATGCTGCTTCAAATAATGGTGCTGATGATATTAGAGCCTTAAGAGAAACTGCTAAATTCTTACCTTCACAAGGTAAATATAAGGTTTATATTATAGATGAGGTTCATATGCTTTCTGTACAAGCATTTAATGCTTTACTAAAAACACTTGAAGAACCACCTGCTCATGTAATATTTATACTATGTACTACTGAACCACATAAACTATTAAGTACAATCCTTTCTCGTTGTCAAAGATTCGATTTTCAGACAATTTCTATTGAGGATATGTTGAAGAGATTAAGGATAGTTGCTGATGAAGAAAATATTAAAATTACTGATGAAGCACTATATCAAATTGCTCAATCAGCTGAAGGCGGAATGCGTGATGCACTTTCATTATTTGATCAATGTATAAGTTATAGTGTTAACCCAGAAATTACTTTAGATGATGTTTTAGCAGTAAGTGGGAACATATCATATTTAAAATTGATAGATTTAATTGGTTATGCATATAATGGTGATTCAATAAAATGTATTGAGCTTGCAAATAGTATGGTTGACGAAGGAAAAGAGGTTCCTAGAATTCTTAATGATCTTATTCTTTTCCTAAGAGATACTTTAATGTATAAGAATAAAGCTGTTATTGTTGATAAATTAATGTATCAAAATGAAAATTTTAAGAATGTTGCTGGATTAATAACTAAATCTGCTATATATAAATGGGTAGATATACTAAATGATTCATTAAATCAAATGAAATTTAGTACTCAAAAACGTGCATATTTAGAACTTGCAATTCTAAAAATGAGCGATGTACAAATAATTGAAGAGGCAAATATTACTGAACGAATTGAATCATTAGAACATTCAGTTGAGGAATTATATAAAAGACCTAATCAAGTTCAGGTTGAAGTTAAGACTGAAAAGAAAGAACCTATCTTCAAAAGTAGTGAAGAAATTAATAATTTAAGAGTAGAACCTATACACAAAGAGGAAAAAACAGCTCAGGTAGAAGAAAAAATCGATTATCCTGATGAAATAAACATTCATGATATTGAAAATATTTTATACAGCGCTACTAAACAAGATAAAGAAAAATTACAAAAAATATGGAATGATATTGCAATAAAATATGCAGATATTGTTGATTTTCAAATTTTAGTTCGTGGTAAAATTTGTGCAGCTAGTTCTACTTCATTTTTAGTAGAATTTGCTGATATGGGATTCTGTAATAGAATTATGAAATATGAAAATTATGTCAAAATAATGGAAGTATTGAGTGAATATAGTGATACATTAAATGATTATATATGCATTACTCATGATACATGGAGTAAAATTGCTTTAGATTACAAAAATAAATATAGCAAAGATAATTTAAAGCCTAAACTTGAAAATATTAGGATTAATGTAAAAAGAAGGGTAGTACCAACTACTATTGTAAAAAATGAAGAAGATACCTTAATAGATGCTGCAAAAGAACTATTAGGTGATAATATAGAAATAATGGAGGATAAATAAAATGAATCAACAACAAATGATTAAGCTTCGTAAGATGCAAAAACAAATGATGGAGGCACAAGAAAAGTTAGAACAAACTGTATTTACTGGAACTGCTGGTGGTGGAGTTGTTACAGCTGAAGTAAAAGGAAACCATGAAGTAGTAGCCATTCATATTGACCCAGAAGCTTTATCTGATGATAAAGAAATGGTAGAAGATATGATTGTTTTAGCAATTAATGATGCTGGTAAGAAAATAGATGCTGAATCTAATAAATTATTAGGTGGTTTCGGCGGCGGACTTGGTGGCTTTGGCTTCTAATGAAAAAATATCCAAGTGCTTTAGAAAATCTAATTGAATCATTTTCAAAATTGCCTGGAGTTGGAAGAAAAACAGCTGAACGTTATGCATTATATACTTTTACAAAAATGCCAGAAGAGGACATTACAGATTTTTCAAATGCATTAATATCTATGCATAAGGATATTAGTGTTTGTCCGTGCTGCGGAAACATTACTGAATCTGGATTATGTTCAATTTGTAGTGATGAAACTCGTAAACATGATCAAATATTAGTAGTAGAATCTATTAAGGATTTGTATAAGATTGAAAGTGTTGGAGAATATAATGGAATATACCATGTATTAAATGGTGTAATATCATTTTCAAAGGGAATAGGCATTGATGATTTAAATATAGATTCATTAATAGAAAAAGTAAAAAATGGTGAGATATCTGAGGTTATTTTAGCGACAAATGCTACTTTAGAGGGAGAAACAACAGCTAGATATATTCGTGAATTATTAAATGAATATAATATTAAAGTTACTCGTTTAGCTCATGGTTTACCTGTTGGTGGGGACTTATCATATTCAGATGAAATGACAATTTTAAAGGCTTTTGAAGGTCGTACGGAGTATTGATATGTTAGAGTTCTATAGTATAGATGATTCAAAAAATGAAGTGCACTATATGTCTTCGTACGAAAGACAATGCGACACATTTATATTTGATGATAAATCAGCTGAAAATACAAAAGTATCATTGACTATTGGTACTATATCTAGAATAAAAAGAGAAGGCAATATTACAATGGATTTTTGGTTTGATAAGGACAATGTTACTCAAGGAATTTATGAAAATAATATGGGTTTATCTGTTATGTTTACTATCAAAACAAAAGAATTATCTTTAAGTAACAATATCTTCTTTTTAAGTTATGATTTATATATCGATAGTGATAAAATATCAGAACATTTGATTAAAATAAAGTTTTTTTAAGTATTAAAAATGTTATTTTTAATCATTTTATGCTGTTTTTTAATAATTTACTTGAAAAATTATGTTATTTTAAGTAAAATAAAATAGCGCTATTTTAGGAGGGCAATTATTTATGGAAAACCAAATGTCTTTAATTGAAATTTCATTAGAAATTATGGAGAGCTTAGATGGTCCAATCAATATTTATACTTTGATTGAGGAAACACTTGCAAAAAAAGGTATTAGTGATCCTGATGGAACTATCGCTGCTAAATTATATACAGATATTACAATATCATCAAAATTCGTATACATGGGTGATGATAATTGGGATTTAAAGAGTCGTCAATCATTAGATCAATTTGATAAGGATGGTTCATCATTCATTTCTAAAGATGAAGAGTATGAAGATGAAACTGTTGATGAAGATGAAGACGAGTTAGATGATTCTACATCAGATGATTATGAGGATGACGAAGACGAAGAAGATGAAGAATCTGACGATGAAGAAGATGAAGATAACTATAGTGATGAAGACGAAGACGAGTTGGATGATGAAGACGACAAATATGTTGAAGATGAAGAATCTGACGAAGATGAAGATGAAGATAACTATAGTGATGACGATGAAGATAAGTATAACAAAATTATGGATGATTACGAGGACTTATACGAAGACTAATCAATGTGCCATAGCCTAGCTATGGCTTTTCTTTTGCCTAAATTTCACATAATTTATACTTATTTATTCTAATATTTTAAATTATTATGTATAATAAAGGATAAGAAGGTGTTACTATGTTTAAAATAGCAGTAGTTGAAGATGAAAAGAATTTGGCTTCTTTAGTCGAAAAATATTTAAAAAATGAAGGTTATAGTGTAGTAGTGTTTAATAATGGTGAGGATGCGATGGAGAATATTGATGATTCAATACATCTTTGGATATTAGACATTATGTTACCTGGTATTGTTACAGGATATGATTTAATTAAAGAAATTAGAAAGAAAAATGAGGCTAAGCCTATTATTTTTACATCTGCACGTGATCAAGATATAGATAAGGTAATGGGATTAGAGCTTGGTAGTGACGATTATGTTAGTAAACCTTATTCTATTAGAGAATTAATGTTAAGAGTAAAGAATTTATTAACTAGAAGTTATAGAGAATCTAATTCTGAAAGTGCTAATATATTAGAATTTAATGGTTATGTTATTGATTTTGATAAGAGAATTGTAACAGAAAATGGCCAAAATATTAATTTAACAAGCAAAGAATATGATTTATTATATTTTTTATTGGAAAATAAAACAAAGGCGTTCTCAAGAGATCAAATATTAGATAATGTATGGGGAAATGATTATTTTGGTAGTGATAGAGTAGTAGATGATTTAATGAGAAGATTAAGACAAAAGATGCCTAATTTAAATGTTGAGACTATTTATGGATTTGGATATAGATTATTAGTATGAAAAAATTAAGTATTTCTGGGCAATTAATTACCATTTTTGTATTTATAATGTTAATAGCATCATCTTTATTTGCAGTTGTTACATTTTCAACTGTTTATGGTGTTGCAGAAAATGAGGTTTATTCAAGATTATCAACTTATTCATATATATTAAATGATGATTTTGGACCACAAAATAGGGATGAAAAACCAAAGAGTTTTCCTGATATGAATATTGGATATTTAATATATAAAAATGGAAATATATTTCAGGTATCAACTGATCTTTATACTAAATATATTGCTGAAGAAGAATTAGTTTCACTAATTAATGAAGTTAAAGAAACAAGAAATGAATCAAATAATGGTCTTAGGGATTTTAGAGCACAAGGCTCTGTTACAACAAAATATGGTAAAGTATATTATGTATGTCAAGTAAGAGATGATTTTAATAATTATACTATTATGTTTACTGATACAGTTTATACTAGAGGTCTTATTAGTAATGTATCTTTAAGATTAATGTTATTATTTTTAGGTATAGTATTAATTACTATTGTTATTTTGTATATATGGAATTATAGATTTGCAAAAAGAATTCATAATTTACAGGATCATATATTGAATTTGCCTAAAAATAAATATGAAGAAAAATATGTTGATGATTCTTTAGATGAGATAGGAGAATTATCACGTTCTGTTGAAAGAATGAGAATAGAAATCGATAAGAATGAGCATACTAAGCAAGATATGTTACAAAATCTAAGTCATGATTTTAAAACACCTATTGCTGTAATAAAATCATATGCAGAAGCAATTCAGGATGGTGTTGAATCACCTGAACAATTAAGTGTTATTATTGAACAAGCAGATATTTTGAAGAATAAGGTTAATAGATTATTGCAATATAATTCATTAGAATATCTTGAGAAAAATGGTGAATTTGAAGATGTTAATATGAATGATATTATTAATGAGGTAGTGTTATCATACAAGTATCAAACAAAGTTAGAATTCATATTAGATTTAGATGAAAATATTAATTTTAAAGGATATAGAGAAAATTGGACTACTGTTGTAAGTAATATTATTGATAATGCAAAAAGATATGCTAATAGTAAAATAGAGATAATTTTAAGAGAAAATAGATTAAGAATTTATAATGATGGCGAGCATATAGATGAACAGTTTATTAATAATGTATTTAAGCCATATGAAAAGGGAAGTAAAGGTCAATTTGGTTTAGGTATGAGTATTGTTCAAAAAACAGTTAATTTCTTTAATATGAATTTATCTGTTAGAAATGAAGAACCTGTTGGTGTATCATTTATTATTGAAAATTAAGCTAAAACCCTTGATTTATAAGGGTTTTAATTATAAAATATTAGTTGAATAACAATTCAACTGGAGGTGTAATTGTGCAAGACGATTATTTTGAAAAATATAAAAATGAAATAAAAGATATGTGTGAATTCTTTAAAATATTAGGTGATCCAACTAGATTAAAAATATTATTATTAATTGATAATAATACTACAATGTGTGTAAATGATATTGCATTAAAGCTTAATATGACTAAATCTGCAGTATCACATCAGTTGGCATTGTTAAGACAAGCACGATTAATAAATAGTAAAAAAGAAGGAAAAGAAGTATATTATACATTAGCTGATGATCATATTAAAACTGTAGTTGAGACAGCTTTTGATCACGTTACTGAATAATTAATGAAATGCTTGGAAGACCAAGCATTTTATTTTGGTTTTATTGTAAAAAAATAATGTTTATGCTAAAATTAACTAAATTAATCATTTTATTTTAAATAAAATGTAGGAGGTACATTATGGATGTTAATGTAGAATTAATTGAAAATAAGTTATATGTGCGTGTTGCTGGAAGATTAGATACAAATACAGCTCCTGAACTTGAAGGTTCTATTAAAAATAGTCTTGATGGAGTAAAGGAATTAAATTTGGATTTAAAAGATTTAGATTATATATCTAGTGCAGGATTAAGAATTATATTAATGTTCCATAAGCAAATGACAAGTAATAATGGTAAATTATTTGTTTTAAGTCCAAAGGATGAGGTTATGGAAGTTTTTGATATGACCGGTTTTTCTACATTTTTAAATATTAGGGAGTAATATTATGGATTTACATTGTGAAATGATAATGGAACAGTATCGTCAGATGCAAACTACATTTTCAAAGATGCAAGACATTATAATGAAGGAACTTCATCAATATGTTAGATATTTTGGAACTATTGTAAATAGTGTTGAATCAAGAATAAAGACTGAGAAATCATTAGCCGGAAAATTAGAGCTTAAGGGATATAAATATCAGTCTATTTTTGATATTACGGATATTGTTGGGGCTAGAGTAGTAACATTCTATATGGATGAAGTAGATAAATACGCTGCTAAGGTTGAATCAAGTTTTGATATAGATTGGGAAAATTCTATTGATAAGAGAAAAATGCATAATGTTGATCAATTTGGATATTCATCACTTCATTATATTTGTAGAATACCTAAGGAAATGTATTATGATCCTAATGATGAAAATATTAATAAAATAAAATTTGAAATTCAATTAAGAACAACTTTACAACATTCATGGGCATCTATTCAACATGATACAGGATATAAGAGCGATATTGAAATACCTAAAGAATATTTAAGAGCATTTAATAGATTAGCCGGATTATTAGAAATAGCAGATGATTCTTTCTGTCAATTAAGAAATAGCATTGAAGATTATAGAAGAAGAGTAAGACAAATTGTCAGAAATGGTAAGCTTGAGGATGTTGAATTAAATGGTGATTCATATAATGCTTATATTGAAAATGAAGGATTTGGTGAATTAAATAAACGTATAGCTACTATTGGAAATATGGAAATTGAAGAAGCTTCTTTATCAAATTTCTTAATGGTATTTAAGTCTTTTGGATTTAAAACATTAAAGCAATTAGATGATTTTGTTAGAGAATATTCTGATTTAGCATATGAATTTGCTATTAGACAATTTGATGGAAAAGATATTGATATTATTACTACTGTTACGGGACCATTAGCTTTATGTATAGTTTATATACTATCTAAAGATATGGGTGAAAATGTAGTAAAGATTTTATTAGATACTATTTATGGTCAACGTAAAGTTAATGAAAGAACAGCAGCCAGACTTACTAAAATAGGTAGAAGTATGGGTTTGATTAAGGTTGGAGATGATAGTGATGAATGAGTATTTTGACACTAATTTTGTTGATAGAGCCATAATATTTGCTGTAAATCATCATAAAAATACTGAAAGAAAACTAAAAAAAATACCTTATATAGTTCATCCTATGGAGGCTATGTGTATTGTTGCTAGCATAACAAGCGATAATGAATTATTAGCTGCGGCAGCTATGCATGATTTAATTGAAGATACTGATGTAACATATGAAGATATTAAAAAAGAATTTGGTAAAAGAGTAGCTGATATTGTTTTATTTGAATCAAATAATAGTTTTCCAAATTATGATAAGATGAATTGGGTAGAAACAAGACAAATGGGTATTGATAGGTTAAAGAATGCTAATTTGGATTGTAAAATAGTTGCTTTAGGTGATAAGTTATCTAATATGAGATCAATTAGAACAGATTTTAAAACATGTGGTGATAGTTTTTGGTTAAGATTTCATGAAACTGATCCAAAATTACATAAATGGAGATATACAGAGCTTACAAAATGTTTTGAAGGATTAGAGGAAACAGATGCTTATATTGAATTTAAAAGTTTAGTAGAAGATGTTTTTAATGGTATTTAATATGGGTATAGTAGAAGATTTAAAAAATGAACAATTAAAATTAAATATGAAAATCTACAAGCAAAATGAAGTAGATGCGAATAAGGGATTAGCTAAAGGATGTTTATTTTCTTCTTTTATTATAATAATTGTATGGATTTTATATATTGTAGGTGTATTTAAAGTACCAGATCGTACTTTAAGATTAGTTAATATATTTTTTCCTATATTATTTGTTATATTATTATCATCAATTATTTATACAAAGACTAAACTAATCGAACGACCTGCATTTAAATATTTTTTGTTAATACAATTTATATTAGTTACCTTTGGATTAAATGTAATTTTGCCAAAGCATGGAATATTAATGTGGGCAACATGTATAATACTTGCTAATCATTATTTTAGTCCTAAGGCATCGCTTTTCACTTATTTAATAACAACAATATTAATGTTTATTGCAATATTTATGGGTATGTTGTTAGGTGAATGGGATTCTAATTTATTAAATGGTGCTAATACAATTAATGTAAATGGTGTAGAAGTATTAGTTGATGAAGCAACATATCAACAAAGAGTAGCTTGGTTAGATCAATTAAAGGAAAGTGGAGATAATAGATTTTTAAAAGCATTTTTGTATTATTATGTTCCTAGATGGTTTATATTAACTATTATTTCATTTGTTTGTTTTTCTATATCAAGAAGATCATTAAGATTATTAATAGAAGAATCATCAAGAGTAAAAGAAAAGCAAAAGATGAAATCTGAGCTTAATGTTGCAAAGTCAATACAAACAAGTGTATTACCAAAAACATTAAATGATGCAAATAAAGATAATATATTTGGTTTAATGATTCCTGCAAAGGAAATCGGTGGAGATTTTTATGATTATTTTTATATTGATGAATCACATTTAGCATTAGTTATTGGTGATGTTAGTGGTAAAGGTATTCCAGCTGCGTTATTTATGATGAAAACTGAAGCCTTAATTAAATCATTAACTTTATCATTTAAAAGAGATACAGCACATATTATGAAGGGATGTAATGTAGCTTTATGTAGTAATAATGAGGCAAATATTTTTGTTACATGCTGGTTAGGTATTTTGAATTTATATACTGGTGAATTAAAATATACAAATGCTGGACATAATAAAATATTAATTGTTAAGGATGGTAAGGCAGAGTATTTAAATGATAAGCCTAATGTTGTTTTAGGTGCTTTTGAGGAATGTAATTATACTGAGAATACAATTAATTTAAAAATTGGTGATAAGATATTATTATATACAGATGGTGTAACTGAAGCACACAATATAAATAATGAATTATATGGAGAAGAAAGATTATTAAATTTCTCTAATAAATATAAAGATTTAACACCAAGAGATTTTGTATTAAATTTAAGAAAAAGCGTAGCTAATCATTCTATTGATACAGAACAATTTGATGATATAACTATTTTGATGTATAGCTTTAATTATGAAATAAATATTACTGAAAGTAGAATTTTCGAAGCTGACGTTAAGGAATTAGATAATTTATTTGAGTATTCATCTCAATTGTTAAGATTGTTAGAATTCTCTAATAGAGATATTATTATGATAAATACAGCATTAGAAGAAGTATTTGTTAATGTTGCAAATTATGCATATGATAAAGAAAAAGAAAAAGGTACTGTAGAAATTACCTTATCAAGACATGGTGATTATGTCACATTTGTATTTAAAGATAATGGAAAGCCATTTAATCCATTAGAAAAGGCAGATCCTAATATCACTGCCTCAAGTGAGGAAAGAGAAATTGGTGGTTTAGGTATTTATATGGTTAAGAAAATAATGGATGAAGTAGATTATGAATATGTAAATAATCAAAATGTATTAACATTAAAGAAATTTAAAAAATAATATTTTAGTCAGTTGCCTAAAGGGCAACTGATTTTTTTAAAGAATAAGAAATGGCACAGATTAATTCTGTGCCATTCCTAAGAAAGAGAAAAAATTATAATGAAACAATAACCTGTACGGTACCATCTTTTTTATTGAAAGGTATAACCTTTCCATCAACATTTTTACCTTCAACAGTCATTTGATATTTACCTGTTGAATTATTATTAATTGTAATATTGTATGTAACACCTCTAAAGATTCTTGTCACTTTAGCGTGCTTAATTTCTTTTGGTAGATGTGGATCAATCATTAAACCATCGTAATCTGGTTTAATACCTAAAATTGCTTGGCTAGCTGCGTACATTGTCCAAGAAGCAGTACCAGTTAACCAGCTGTTTTTAGCTTCTCCATAATTTTGAGCATCTCTACCTGCAATAGTTTGAGAATATACGAATGGTTCAGTCTTATGTATTTCTGAAACCTCCTCTAAGTATGCAGGACAATTACGTTTATAAACGTCAAATGCTCTTTCGTTATTACCAATTACTGTATTTGCGATAACAATCCATGGATTATTATGGCAGAATACAGAACCATTTTCTTTATATCCCATTGGGTATGATGATACTTCACCAAGCTCAATGTGATATTCTTTGTAGCAAGGATGTAGAATTTCTACACCATAGTCATTTGTTAATAATTTTTCGACTGAATCTAAGGCTTTCTTTCCGTATCCTAAACTCTCTCCAATTTTTGCCATTGTACAGAAGCCTTGTGGTTCAACGAAAATTTGACCATCCTCACATTCATGACTACCAACTTTATGTTCAAATGCATCATATGCTCTAACGAACCATTCTCCATCCCAACCATATTTGATTGTTGCGTCTTCAACACTCTTAACTTCTTTAAGAATATTGGCTGATTCTTCATCTAAGCCAATATTCTTAAGGATGGTAGAAAACTCTTTTCCGTATAGAACAAACATACCTGCAATAAATACACTTTCAGCTTTACCTGATTCGAAGTTAGAAGCAGTCTGGAATGATTCACCTGGCGTTTTTGAGAAGCAGTTAAGATTTAGACAATCATTCCAGTCAGCTCTACCAATTAATGGGAGTCCATGTGGACCCTTGTGGGTGATTATATAATTAAGAGAAGCTCTTAAGTGGTCAATTAATGGCTTTTCAGAACCCTCTTTATTATTAAATGGAGTTGGGTCATTAAGGATTGTATAATCGCCAGTTTCTTTTATATATTGACTTACTGCGGCGATTAACCATAATGGGTCATCATTAAATCCACCACCGATATCTGCATTACCACGTTTTGTAAGTGGTTGATATTGATGGTAAGTAGAACCATCCTCAAATTGAATTGAGGCAATATCCTTAATACGCTCTCTAGATTTTTCAGGTATTAAATGTAAGAATCCTAATAAATCTTGGCAACTATCTCTAAAGCCCATTCCACGTCCTGTACCACTTTCATAATATGAAGCAGATCTAGACATATTGAATGTAACCATACATTGATATTGATTCCAAATATTAACCATACGGTCAAATTTATCATTATCAGATTCAACATGTAATGTAGAAAGTAATGTTACCCATTTATCTTTTAATTCTTTAAATGCTTTTAATACTTGTTCTTTAGTTTCATATTTTTTCTGTAATTCGTAAGCTCTAGTCTTATTAATTACATGAAGTTTTTCAAATTTTTCATCTTCAGGATTTTCAATATATCCTGTTTGGAAAATAATAGTCTTTGATTCACCTGGTTTAATTTCTAGATTAAACATATGTGAAGCAATAGGTGACCAACCTGAAGCTTTAGTATTATATGATGTTTTATTTAAAACAGCAGAAGGATCACACCATGAATTATATAATCCAATAAATGTATCTAAATCAGAATCATATCCATCATGAGCTATATTAGTGTGATAGAAAGAATAATGATTACGTCTTTCTCTATATTCTGTTTTGTGATAAATAGTTTTATCATCAATTTCAACCTCACCAATATTCCAATTTCTTTGGAAATTAGTTTGATCATCTACGGCATTCCATAAACACCATTCAATTACACCATGAAGTGTAATATTTTTTGTTTTATTACTGTTATTTGTAAGTGTCAATTGATTTATTTCACATAAATCCTTTAAAGGAACGAAACATAATAATTCACACTTCAAATCATTTTTTTCACTCTCAAATACGCTATATCCAAGTCCATGTCTACATTTATAGCTATCAAGTTTTGTTTTCATAGGAAGGAATCCTGGGTTCCAAATAACACCATTGTCATTGATATAATAGTAGCGTCCACCATAGTCTCTTGGAACGTTATTATATCTAAATCTAGTTATACGTCTAAGCTTAGCATCTTTATAGAACATATAACCGCCGCATGTGTTACTCATAAGGCTAAAGAAGCCATCCTGTCCAAAGTAGTTGATCCATGGAAGAGGAGTGTTGTAATTTGTAATTACATATTCGTATTCTTTGTCATCAAAATGTCCAAATTTCATATTTACTTCCCTTCAATATCCATAATTTATCAACGAAAACGTTTAAGTAACTCTTCAATTTATTATATAAAGGATTTTTTTGAAAATCAATATTATTTTTATTTTTTTGTGAAAAATTTTTAAATACCTTAAAGTTATTGACATTTTTTGAATCAATAACATATAATTAAAGTATCTATTCACTAAATCGTTTACGAATGAAAGACCAGGTGATATTATGGTAAAAATAAAAGATATTGCAGATAAGTGCGGTTTATCTATAGCTTCAGTAAGTAAGGCACTTCATGGTAAATCAGATTTAAATCCAAAGACAGCAGAATATATAAGAAATGTTGCAAAAGAGATGGGATATGTGCCAAACGCTTCTGCAAGACTTTTAAAAACTAATAGAAGTTATAATATCGGAGTTTTATTTGTTGACGAAACAAGTTCTGGATTAGAGCATGAATATTTTGCATCAATGCTTAACTCTATTAAGGATGAAAGTGAAAAGCTAGGATATGATATTACTTTCATATCTCACCATTTTGGTATGAATCAATTAACATTTTATGAACATGCTAAATATCGTAATGTTGATGGTGTAATTATTGCCTCTGTTGATTTTAAGGATCCTGAGGTTATTAAGTTAGTTGAAAGTGAAATTCCTACAGTTACAATAGATTATGTTTTTAATGATAGATCATCAGTAATATCTGATAATATTCAAGGTGTTAGAGATATTGTTGACTATTTAGTTAAAATGGGACATAGAAAAATTGCATTTATTTCAGGTGATGATACATCAGTTACTCAAAAGAGAATTACTAGCTTCTATAGAGCATGTGCTGAACATGGTATAGAAGTAAGTGATGATTTTATGAAAAAAGGAAGGTATCACCTTCCTCAAGTAAGTGGTGTTGCAACAAGAGAATTATTATCACTTCGAGAAAGACCAACTGTAATAATGTATCCAGATGACTATTCATTACTAGGTGGCGTTACAGAAATTGAAAAACAAGGATTAAAAATACCTGATGATATAAGTATTGTAGGATACGATGGTATTAAATTATCAAGATTAATAAGACCAGTTATTACTACTTATGTACAAAATTCAATCGAAATTGGAATTCAGGCTACTAGAATGTTGGTAGATTTAATCGAACACCCTAAAACAGCAATTGCTGAAAGAGTATCAGTAAAGGGTGGATTACAAATTGGTCAAACTGTTAAGGATTTAAACCAATAATTAATTAGACAATGGGAAGCCATTGTCTTTATTTTTTAGGAGGACATATGTTTAATAAAGATTTTATATTTGGATGTTCCACTGCTTCATATCAAATAGAAGGTTATATTGATTCTGATGGTAAATGTGAATCTATTTGGGATACTTTTACAAAAATTCCAGGAAAAATAGATGATGGTAGTGATGGTAGTGTAGTATGTGGAAGTTATAAGAGATACAAAGAAGATATTAAAGCATTGAAAGAATTAAACGTTGATTCTTATAGATTTTCTATAGCTTGGTCAAGAGTAATAACAGAGAATAATAAACCTAACATAAAGGGATTAGAATATTATAAAAAGTTATCACAAGAATTAGCTAAAGCTAATATAAAGCCATTAGTTACATTATATCATTGGGATATGCCACAATGGTTAGAGGATAAGGGTGGATTTTTAAATGATGAAATATCTGATTATTTTGCATATTATACAGATGTAGTAACTAAGTATTTAGATGGTTTAGTATCAGATTATATTACAATTAATGAACCACAATGCATTATGCAATTGGGACATAGAGTAGGTGCGCATGCTCCTGGTACTATCTATACTGATAAAGAAATGTTACAAGCAATACATAATTTATTAAAATGTCATGGTAAGGCTGTAAAAGTAATTAGAAATAATATCAAAAATTCAACAGTAAGTATAGCACCTTGTTCAAGACCTATGGTACCAAAAGATAGAGAAAATGAGTTACTTGAGGAAAAATGTTATGAAAAATATTTTGAATTAAAAAGAGATTATGAATATCCAAATACAGTATCAATTTATATGGATCCTGTTTTTTTAGGAGATTATCCAAAAGAATATTATGAAATATTTAGTGATGTCCTTCCAAATATTACAAAAGAAGATTTAGACTTAATTAGTCAACCTGTCGATTTTATATACCAAAACTTTTATTCAGGTAATTATTATTCATTAGATGAAAACAATAATTTAGTAAAAGAAGATTTTTATAAAGGATATCCAGAAGGAAATATTGGCTGGTTACAGGTAGTACCAGAGGCTCTTTATTATGGTCCTAAATATTTATATGAAAGATATAAAAAACCAATCATAATAAGTGAAAATGGTTTTTGTAATAATGATGTAATATCTTTAGATGGAAAAGTACATGACCCAGAAAGAATAGATTATATTGAAAGATATTTAATGGAATTAGAGAAAGTATCAAAAATAATTGATGTTAAGGGATATTATGTTTGGAGTTTACTTGATAATTTTGAGTGGAATAATGGGTTGAGGAAGAGATTCGGATTGATATACATAGACTATCAAAATAATTGTAGAATCAAAAAGGATTCTTTCTATTTTTACAAAAAAATTATAAAAAATAAAAAAATTTTTTCATAAAAAATAATAGAAAAAAGAGGGTTTTATTTATTAATAATAAATAGCAATCTAAAAATTTTATACCACTGTAAGCGTTTTTCCAAAAACGTTTAAGTTTTTTTAAAAAAAGCGTTTACAAATGGCTTTGTTTTTGATATCATATAAGTAGTAAAAACCAATTCGCATACATTTTCAGGTCCGAAAATCATAAAACGAAAACTCTTCTTGTAACTCAAAAGGACTTGAAAATAAAAAGATTGGTTAAAATTTTATTCCTTTACTTAAACGATTAAGCAAAAGGAAAGAACCCAGAAAAAAGAATTGAAAATTAAAAAAGGAGAATTGGAAAAAAGATGAAAAAGAAAGTTTTAGGGTTAGCTGCAGTTGCAGCATTAGCAGGAGTTGCAGCAACATCTCTTGCATCATGTGGAGCAAAGCAAAATAACGATGGTGAAATCTTCCACATTATGGTTTGGAACGAAGAATTTAGGGGTTTCTTCGAAAAATATGTATCTGATGAAAAGGCTGCTGGAAAGAGCACTTATCATATGGATGGTAAGGTTGTTAAGTTCTCTACAGTTCCTTCAAAAGATGGTGCTTATCAGGAAGCATTAGACGCTGCATTAAAAGCAAATGAAGGTGCAAAAGAAGAAGATAAGATCGATATGTTCTTAGCAGAAGCTGATTACATTTTAAAGTATACTAACTCAAAGTACACTAGAGATGTAACTGAAATCGGCGTTACTAATTTCGATAACATTTATACTTATACTAAAGAAGCTGCATCTGATTCAAAGGGCGTTTGTAAGGGTGTTTCATTCCAATGCTGTCCAGCAGGTGTAATTTATAGAAGATCAATTGCTAAAGATTTATGGGGTACTGATGATCCAGCTACAGTTCAAACAAAGATTTCTGATTGGACTAAGTTCAATGCAGTAGCTGCTGAAGCAAAAGCAAAAGGCTATTATATGACAGCTTCATTTGCTGAAACTTATCGTGCATTCTCTAACAATGTTTCTAAGCCTTGGATTGATTCAAACAATAAATTACAAATCGATGATCAAATTACTGCATGGATGAATCAAGCTGAATCATTCATTCAAAATGGTTATACATTAACTGATGGTATTTGGGGCGAGAATGGTGAAAAGCCATTACAAATGAATAAAACAGGTAAGACATTATGCTTCTTCGGACCAGCTTGGTATTATAACTTCTGTATGGATAATCCAGATGATCATATCGATACATATGGTGACTGGGGTCTAGTTGAAGGTCCAGCTGCTTACTTCTGGGGCGGTACTTGGTTATTAGCTGCTACAGGTGGAGATAATGATAATTTAGTTGCAAAGACAATGAACGCATTCATTAATGATCATGACGTATGCTATAACTTAGCTTCTAAAGAATCACAATTCGTTAACTATCAAAGTGTTAACAAAGAGTGGTCAGATAAGGGTCAAGGTAATGGTTTCTTAGGTGGACAAAATGATACTGCATTATATCTAGAAGGTGCAAAGAAGATTAAGTTCCAAAATCAAACTATTTATGATCAATATTGTAACGAAGGTTTACAAACTGAATTTGGTGAGTACTTAAAGGCAATTAAGGCTGGTAAGGCAACACCTACTAAGGCAGAAGCATTAAATAACTTCAAAGAATATGTAAAGACTAAGACTAATAATACTGTTAAAGTAGACTAGTTTTAAGATTAAATTATTAAAAGTAATAATTCATATTAAAATATGGGAAATGTGACGGGTTCTCCCGCCACATTTTTCATAAAAGTTTATAGTTTTTTCATAAGGAGGATATTCACATATGGAAAAAACAGTAGATTCCAACCAGAAAAAAACTAAAAGTAAAGTAGTGAGTTATGCGAAATGGGGTTATATTTTCATACTTCCATTTTTCGCAATATATTTAATTTTTACTTTATATCCACAGATTACAACAATCATCTATAGTTTCTTTGATTATTATGAATTAGGCTTGGATACATATGGACCAGAATTTGTTGGTTTTAAAAATTATGTTGACTTGTTCACGTTAAATTCTAACGGTCAAATGGTTATATTAAATTGTTTATGGAATACCATAATAATGTGGGTAATGGGAGCTGTTGTCCAACTATTATTATCGTTATTGTTGGCATTGTTCTTTACAAGTACAAGATTAAATATAAAAGGCGCAGGTTTCTTTAAATCAGTATTCTATATGCCTAACTTAATCATGGCATCTGCATTTGCATTCTTATTCTTTGCTGTATTTAATACAGTTGGTCCGGTTAATCAAATATTGTCTGCTATGGGAATAATAGGCGATGTAGCAGAAGAAGGAATCGATTTTATAGGAACATACCCATGGTCAACTAGATCATTGGTTGCATTTATGAATTTCTTAATGTGGTTTGGTAATACAACAATTCTATTAATGGCTGGTATTATGGGTATAGATGAAAGTCTATTCGAATCAGCAAGAGTTGATGGAGCATCATCAACAAGAGTATTCTTTGATATTACTCTACCATTATTAAAACCAATTCTTGTCTATGTATTAATCACATCTATGATAGGTGGTTTACAAATGTTCGACGTTCCACAGGTATTATCAGCTGGAACTGGAAACCCTAATAAGTCAACTAAGACATTGGTTATGCTTTTAAATGAAAACTTGAAAGGAAACTCAAATTATGGAGTTTCTGGAGCGATAGCCGTTGTATTGTTTATAATAACTGCTGTATTGAGTATTCTAGTATTTAAATCTATAACTAAGAAAGACGATAGATAAGGAGGAAAAATATGGAAAATAAAATGAGTCTTAATGCCGATTTCGGTGAAAAAGAAAATCGTTCGGCAAGAACAAAATTAATAATTCAAAAAGTCATTGTTTATACAATTATGATTTTTCTAACAATTCTATGTTTATTCTTTTTCTATTTGTTGTTTGTTAATGCTACTAGAAATCATCAACAGTTAAAAGAAGGATTCACAATGCTTCCTTCAACTCATTTTTTCGAAAATTTTGAAAATTTAGTTCATCAAACAAATATTGGTAAAGGAATGTGGAACTCAATTGTTATTGCAACTTTATCTGCAGTATTAACAACATATTTCTCAGCACTTTGTGCATATGGTGTATACGCCTACGATTTTAAAATGAAAAAAGCAGCAGAAGCTTTCATCTTAGCTATTATGATGATTCCTTCTCAAGTCGCATCAGTAGGTTTCTTCCAATTATGTAATCAAATGCAGTTAAAGAACCAATTCTGGGTTTTAATTGTTCCTGGTATTGCAGCACCTGCAACATTCTTCTATATGATTCAACATTTAAGAGCTACACTTCCTCTTGAGCTTGTAGAAGCATCAAGAATGGATGGTTCAAACGAATTTATGACATTTAATAGAATTGTTTTGCCAGTTATGAAGCCTGCTTTAGCAGTTCAATTGATTTTCTCATTTGTTGCTTCATGGAACAACTTATATTTACCATCATTATTACTTACTAATGAAGATCATCAAACACTTCCAATTATGCTTTCAGCTTTAAGAAGTGCTGATTATACGAAATTTGATATGGGTCAAGTTTATATGGCTATATTCTTGTCAATTTTCCCAGTATTATTTGTGTATTTATTCTTATCTAAGTCTATCATCAAAGGTATGACAAGTGGATCAGTTAAAGGTTAAAAGAGAGGTATCAGAAAATGGCTGAAGTACAATTAAAAAATATAGTAAAAATTTATCCTTTTATTGATAAGCCTAAAAGAAAATATTTTGGTTTATTTGGTAAAAAGGTTGCTCCAAGAGTCAGAAAACATAATTTACAAATAACTGATAGAGGTGTTATTGCTGTTCAAAGTTCAAATATTGATATCGCTGATGGTGAATTTATCGTATTAGTTGGTCCATCTGGATGTGGTAAATCTACTACACTTCGTATGGTTGCTGGACTTGAAGAAATAACTGAAGGTGAATTACTTATTGATGGTAAGATTGTAAATTCAATCGAACCAAAGGATAGAGATATTGCAATGGTATTCCAATCATATGCGTTATATCCACATATGACAGTTGAGCAAAATATGGCATATCCATTAAAGATTCTTCCTCAAAACATAACTTATCAGTTTGAAATTGATTATTTAAATTATCAAATTGAAGAATATCAAAATGAAAAAAATGAATTAGCTGGTGATTCAAAAAATGCTAGCAAAATAGAGTCTTTAGATAATAAGATTAATGAATGTAAAGACAGAATTAAAGAATGTGAAAATAAAATTGCAGCAGGTGAGGTTTCTTATTTTGCTAAGATGTCATCTGGCATGAGAAAGTTCAAAATCATGCAAGTTGCTGAAATGCTTAATATCACTGATTACTTAGACAGAAAGCCTAAAAACTTATCAGGTGGTCAAAGACAAAGAGTAGCAATTGGACGTGCAGTAGTTAGAAATCCTAAGGTTTTATTAATGGATGAACCATTATCTAACCTAGATGCAAAATTACGTAATCAAATGCGTGCTGAAATTATTAAGCTTAGAAAGAAAATTAATACAACATTTATCTATGTAACACATGATCAGGTTGAAGCTATGACATTAGGTGATAGAATTGTTGTTATGAAGGATGGTTTCGTTCAACAAATAGGTACTCCACAAGAAGTATTTGACCATCCAAGAAATAAATTTGTTTCAGGATTTATCGGTACACCACAAATGAATTATTTTGAAGGTGAATTATTATTAGAAAATGGTAAGTATTTTGCTAAGGTAGATGATTATAAAGTTGAATTATCTCCTGAAAAGCAAGCAAGATTATCTAAAAATAATGTTGAACCTCAAGCAATCACTGTGGGCGTAAGACCAGATCATATGATTGTAGGAAACGAAGGTATCGAAGGTTCAGTAGATGTTTCAGAGTTAATGGGTCCTTCAGTTCATTTACATATGACTGTTAAGGGTAAGGATGCAATTGTAATTGTTCCTACACTTGGTGGATATGTTGACTATGTTGGTCAAAATATTAAATTAGGATTTGATGGAAATCTAATCCATTTATTCTCAAATTATAATGATAGAAATCTTGAATTTATAGATGAGGAAGTAATGGAAGATCCTAGAGCCGTTGCCCAAAGAGAAGCTGAAGCTAAAGAAAAGGCTAAAGCTCAAGAAGCTGAAACAAAGGTTGAAGAGCCAAAGGTAGAAGAACCTAAAGAAGATTTATCAGTATAATAATTAATAAGGCGCATTACCATAATGCGCTTTTATAATAATTGGGGGTGTATAAATTTGACTTCATATATTGAAATGAGTAATTCATTTGGGACAATGGTAACACTTTGTAGTGTTGGTGCGTCTATTTACGATATAAAAACACCAGATAAGGATAATAACAATGAATCAATTTTATATACAATAAAAAGTCAAACTATATTTCCATATGATAATAGCTATTATGGTAAAACAATAGGTAGAACAGGTGGAAGAATAGCTGGTAGTAAATTTAAGCTAAATGGCAAAGAATATATTATTAATTCAGATGATCCTAATGGATTACATGGTGGCAAAGAGGGATTAAGCTTCAAGGATTTTAGTCATATTAAGAAGATATGTGATGATTATACTGAGGTTGATTTTAGTTATTATTCTAAAGATAAGGAATCAGGATATCCTGGTAATTTGGAATTAATGGTTATTTATAGACTATATAATACGGTAAATAAATTAACTGTAAGATATTTAGCTAAATGTGATGAAGACACATTATTAAATTTATCTAATCATAGTTATTTTAATTTAAGTGGTAATGCAAAAGATAATATCTTTGATCATAATTTATATATAAACGCGTCTAAAATGGAAAAAATAGAGAAACTATTACCAAAAGAAATAGTTTATTGTGATAAGATTTATTCATTTAAGGATGGACATAAGATAGGAGATTATATTAAATCAGAAGAAATAATTAAAAATACTAATGGTTATGATTATCCTTATATATTTGATGAGTGTGGATTAGATAAAGATAATATCATATTATCTGAAAAAAAATCAGGTAGAGTTTTAAAGGTAAAAACAACTTATCCTGTAGTTGTTGTTTATACTTGTAATTATACAGGAGAAGAAATAATGAATAATAATAAGGTAGCTACACCATATTATGCAGTATGTTTAGAATGCATGTATCATCCTAATACTATAAATAGTAATTTCTTAAGCAATAAGAAAGATATATTAAGGCATGATAGTAGATATGATGAGACTATAGAATATTATTTCGGGGTGGAAAATGATTAAGCTTGATGGTTATATTAAGGGAGTTAATTTAGGTGGATGGTTATCACAGGGTAGTTTAAAGGTTGAACATTTAGATTCTTTTATTAAAGAAGAAGATATTAAAAGAATAAAGAGTATGGGATGTGATCATTTAAGATTACCTGTTGATTTTGAGAATATTTATGATGAAAAGAAGAAATGTGATAATCCTATTGGTTATAAGTATATTGATTTATGTATTAAATGGTGTAAGGAACATAAATTAAATGTAGTACTTGATTTACATAAAGCACCTGGATATGTATTTGATGATTTTGAATATTCAAGTGGATTTTTTGATAATCCTGAACTAACTAGTTTATTTTTAGATATTTGGGATAGGTTATCTAAAAGATATAGCAAGTATAGTGATATGATGATGTTTGAAATGTTAAATGAGGTTACTGATTTTAAATTTAGTGATTCATGGAATAAGCTTGCTTTAAAATGTATTAAGGTAATTAGAAAGAACGCACCTAATGTTAAAATTTTATATGGTGGTGTAGGCTATTCTAGTGTAAAGGCAGTTAAGTTATTACCTAAGCCTTATGATAGTAATATTGTATTTAATATTCACTGTTATGAGCCTATGGCATTTTCACATCAGGGTGCTTATTGGGTTGATAAGATGCCACATGATTTTAGAATGCCATATCCTGTAGATGAAGAAAAGTATAGAGAAATATCTAATATTGTACCATCTATACCAAATGGTACTTTAGGGGATAGTGATAATGCTTTAAAACTACTAAAGGATAATTTCTTTATTAATTTATTTAAAGAGGCTGTAGAATGTGCAGAGAAGTATAATGTAGCTTTATATTGTGGTGAATATGGAGTTATTGATAGAGCTGATACTAAGTCTACTTTGAATTGGTTTAAAGATATCAATCATATGTTTAATTATTATGGTATTGGAAGAGCTGTATGGAGCTATAAGAGAATGGACTTTGGTATTATAGATGATCATTATAGTGATATCTATAGTGAATTAATTAAGTATTTATAGTAACTGATAAAAGACAGATTAAAAAGTCTGTCTTTTGTGCTATAATTGAGTAAAGAGGGTGTTGTTATGGATAATGAATTTGAATTAATCAAAGAATTATATAAAAATGCTAAAGAAAATGGAAATGAAGAAAATTTAAATAAGATATTTGATTTTAATCAAAGATATATAGATAAGTTTAGTGATTATTTAAAGAATAATAAATTAAAAGAAAAAACTATTAATAAACATATTGATAATATAGTTTTCTTTTTAAATAATTATTTAACAAGAGAATATGTATATAGTTTATTTAATAGTGCAGATTCATTAAATGATTTTTTTAGTTATTTCTTTATTCATAAATGTACATTCGCAAATGTAAATAGTATGAAGGAATTTATAGCTACATTTAGATATTTTTATAAATACTTATATGAGAATAAATACATAAATAAAGAAACGTACGATTATACAGAATTCTTATTTAAAGAAGAAAAAGAAAACTGGTTAGAGAAAATGAAGGAATATGATAGTAAATTATATTCTTAATTATTACTTGAAATATATTTAAAATAGTAGTAAATTAGTTGACGTTAAAATTATTTATTATTTAGGTGAGTTTATGAAGGGTTTAAGAATTACTATTAAAATATTATTAATATTAACTATTCTAGCTGGTATTGGATTAACTATTTGGGCATTTGTATATGGTCCAAATGTTGGAGGAGATGCAGCACAAAAGAGTGCGGAGCAAGGTGCTGAGAATGGATCTGCAGTAGGAGGAGCTATTGCTGGTGCGACTGTTGGATTCTTTGTTATATTAGCTTATATATTAATGGGTGTTGGTTTTGCAGTATATACTGTATTTTCAATAATATTTACTGTAATATATTTTAAGAAGAAAAGCCCTAGTATAGTTTTATCAATATTAGTACTGTTATTATGTAATATAATAGCAGGAATATTAATGTTAATAGAACACAGTATGAGTAAAAATATAGTATTAGAAGAATAAGAGATTTATGGTGTCGTAAGACACCTTTTCTTTTTATCCTTTAAAAGCATATGTAAATATAAAAACTTACAAAAATGTAAAAATATGCTTGATATATATATATATATATGCTAGAATTTTTATTGTATGGTAAGCGTTTACTAAAATGTTTATTATAACAAGGAAAAGAAAGGAAAAAGAAAATAATGAAAAAAATAAAATTATTTATTGCATCATTTATAGGTGCAATCGCATTAGTGTTTGCTTGTATCTTTGGTGGAGTAAAAGCAGAACCTACCTCATATTATAGTGTTGAATTAAAAGCATCTGATTTGGTTGTAACTAGCGGACAAGTAACAGGGGGATTTAATACAACAGTATTTGGTTTTGATACTAATAAAAAGTGGAGTTATGATTCTTCTTCTGAATCATTAATGTCAACGCATAATACTTCTTGTGTTGTTACTTTAAAGAAAACAGGCAATATAACAGTTAATTATAGAACAACGTCAAACAAAAAAACTATCAAGGTTGGTGAAAATTCAACTAGTGGATATATTGCTTCAAGCGGCACAGGTAGTTTTATTGTAGATAATGTTGCTGCTAACACTACTATTACTTTTGTGAACGCATCTGGTTTTACATCTATTGTTTATACTACAACTTCAAGTGTTGAAGGATTAATGGCATCAAGCACAACTTTGACTTTTGATGCACAGTATAATGAAGAAGAAGCGTCTGATTCAAACAAGTTACGTTTTATTGGAACAATAGACGGAGTTGCTTATGGTGATTATACCAATATCAAATCAATGGAGTTTAATTTTTCGTTTAATGAAACAGAAAGAACTGTTATAGTTAATAAATTATATAAGAGTATTGTAAGTGGTGAAAATATAGTAAAAGCAGTGGCTGATGATACAATGTATGTTGTTTTCCAATTAAATAATATTAATAAGACCGCATATCAAAATAAATCTTTATCAAATTGTAGATTTGTTGTGACTTTTACAGATGATTCGGCTGCTATAGTTAATAGAGATGATATAGTATTGCCGTCAACATTTACAACAGTTGTTGCTTAGGAGGATTAGGAATGAGAGAATATACTAAACCATTCATTGAAGATGAAGATATAGAATTAGAAGATGTAATTGCTATTTCAGGACCTAGTAATGAACCATTTAATATTTTAACTGATAATCCCGAAGGCGAAGATTTATAAAATATAAAATTTGGATGTCTTTTTAGGCATCCTATTTTTGTAAAGGTAAGTGATATTTTGAAAAAAATAATTATACTATTATTGTTTTGTACATTTATATTAACAAGCTGTAATAAACCAAATACTAGTACTACAAATTCTAATTCTACTATTGAACCAAGTACTAATCCTAATACTGAAACTACAACAAAAGAAAATACAACACCTTCAACATCGTCAGAAACAACTACTACACCTGAAACATCAACATCATCCCCTGTAGGTGATTATGATGATGGAGAAGAATGGAAAGGAACAATATTCTAATGACAAAAGAAATATATTTCAATAAGAATATTAAGTATTTGACTGATAATACTATTATCACTCAAGCTGAGTTATCTAGGATATTAGGTGTATCTAGACAAGCTATACATAATTTAATTAATAAGAATGCTGATTGTAGGTTGTCTACAATTATGAAGGTTAGTGAAGTATATAATATTGATCCTAGTGAGATATTATTTGTTGATTTAGAAGAGAAGTATAAGGATAATAAATTGAATTATAAGAAGAATTTATCATTTATTAAAGATGATGGTAATGGGGATGCATGATAGTGCATCCATTTTCTTTTGATAGTTTGGTATATTGAAAAATAAATAAATTTGTGTTATCATAACGATAAGGTATTCTATTTTAATTAATAACAAGTCGTTTAAAATATGTTTTTGAAAAATATTCTTTTTGGTTTTTAAAAGCAATTTTTAACACTTAAAAATTTAATATTAATTAAAGTTAACTAGGAGGGTTGGAAAATGAAACTTAAAAAATTACTTATTCCTTTTGCTGCCGTAGGTTTGGCAGCAACACTTGTAAGCTGTGATACTGATGAAATTAATGCTAATAAAACTAAGATAGCAGAAAATCAGGCTAATATCGAAAAAGCGAATACTTCAATTGCTGAATTGAAGGCTAAATTAGAGGCAGCTGACACTGAATTAGCTAAATCAATTACTAAGCAGGTTGCTGATTTAAAACTTGAATTATTGGCAGCTGATAGTGAAGCACAAGCTGCTTTTGATGCTGCAATGGAAGAATTAGATACTGAATTAACAGCAAGTATTGATGCTTTAGAGACACTTGCTGAAACATTAGCTACTAAGGCACAGGTTGCTGATTTAAAAAGTGCTGTTGATGAAGTTGATAATGCTATAAAGGATCGTATTACTGCTATTGAAACAGTATTAAAGGGAGATGGAACAGAGTTAAAGTCACGCTTTGTTACAATCGAAGGAAAAATTAATTCTTTAGAGGCTGTTGTTGAAACATTAGCTACAAAAGAAGAATTAGAAAATCAGGTTAATGCTTTAGATGCACGTTTAGATGAATTAGAGGCAGATCCTACAACAAAAGCTTATTTAGATAGCGAAATCAAAAAGCTTAGCGATATGATTGGTGATAAAAATGATATGGCTACATATGATCCAAATCTAAATTTTGTTGAAGGAACTATTTTTGGTCGTATCAGATTCATGGAAGATAGATGGGCTAGATTTAATAGTAATGAAATTATCAACTTAAAGGTAAAGGCTATTTATAATTTAACAAAGCTTTATACTGATTTTGATAGAACAATTGCTGAATTTAGAGCACAAGCTGCTTATGCTTTGGCAAAAGTTACTGCTTATAATTACAAAGGAAAAGATACTCAAACTCCTGCAGATGATATTTATGATTCAGATGAGATTAAAGCTTTATTAGACGAAGTATTTACTAAGGTTGCAGGTCAATGGTCACATGATATGCAAGTATATTTTGAGGAAGGTAAAGCTAAATTATATTTAATTGAGCAAGCTCCATATATTGTTACTGATACAGATAGATATGCTTCTGATGAAGCAATTGAAGCATTTGAAAATGGTGATACTCAAGAGATTGAATATTACGCTGAAGGAACTGAAATCACTGAGATTGAAAGAATTTATGAAGTATATCGTGATTTATTAATGAGCTTTAATGATGAAGCTAAGTTCATTATTTATAAGGAACTTATTAAGGCATCAGTATCTGAATTAGAATATTTAAGTAGTGATCATAGCGGTTATACAGGTGAAGCTATGGTATCAGATATAGATTCATCTGATGGTGTTATTGAGGTAATTGGTACTGGCAAGAATACAGAATCATTTGATTATATTGTTAGTAGAGTACTAGATGTTAATTATGAATTAGAAATAACATCTGAAACTACTAGAGCAGAAAGAGATGATTATTTAGATTCTCTTATTGATGAACTTCATAAGTGGTTACTAATTGGTTCTACATTAAATTCTAGTTATAAATATGAAGAAGAATCTAAGAAGATGATAGAAGCAATATCATCTGTAGATGGCGCTACAGCTGGTAAATATTTAACTAGTAATGAAGATGGTTATAAAGACTTATTATTTGCAATAATTGATGATGAAATTGATCCTGCTACTTATTTAAATGCTGAAGTTACACCTACAAGTTCTGAAGCTTTAACTGAAGTATATTCAGCTGATTTAGAATTGATTGATTTAGTTGTAAGACGTGGATATGGATATAATGCAGGAATGAGTTATGCAGCTCAAATGAAGACTAATGTTAAAGCATTATTAAATATTACACCTAATGAAAAGACTATATTAGGTGATAGATTTGATCTTGATTTTGATGATTATTTAGAATTAGATGCTGATAATGCACCTGAATATGAATTTAATGATAAGCATAATGCAGTTATTGTTGCTACTGAAACTGATGGTTTAAGATTAAAATTAGATAAGGCTATTATAGATTTATATCTAGAACAAGCAATTGAATATAATCGTATTTGTGGTTATACAAAGAATGCTGTTAGTGGTACAGAGGGTATTAATACAGATACATATAAGAATTTAACTGATAATATTAAACGTGGAAATGTTACAAAGACTGCAAAAGAATGGTTTGTTGAATTAATTGAATCTGTTCCTGATATTGATAATTATACTATTGATTTTGAATTAGGTGTTGATGATTCTACTACAACTGAAGTTGATGAAACAGAAACATTTGCTGATGCTACTCTTAGAGCAGTTGAATTAAAGGATACTGTAGCTGATATTCAATATAAAGATGATGAAAATGAAGTTGTATTATATCGTGAAGAAGCTATTAAATATAATAATGTGACTAAGGTTGCAAAAGAATATGAAGCTGAGATTGCAGATCATTTCTTTGGTCTTAGTACAGAAGCTATTGCAACTTCAAGTATTTATACTGATTTAGGCTCAGGATATAATCAATTCTCAGAAATGATTGAAAATGTTAGAGATTTTGATAATTATTATAAGGAATTTGCTTATAAGGCTGTTGAACAAGGAGAGACACCTGAAACTCATACTGAAGCATTCAAGAGAATGTTAGAAGAATTAACTCAGCAATATGGTGAAGCAGGAGCTACTGAATATACTGGTGATAAAGATGATAAATCTGGTGATTTAGAAGCAATGGCATTATTGTTATATGAAACAAAGGCATATTATCAGATGATGAAATTTGTATTTGATTCTGGTGTACAAATTTATGATATTTATAATCATAATAAGCATACTGCACTTAAGGATGAGACTGATTTAGTATATAGTATAATGGTAGGTCAATATAAAGATAATGATAATGATTTATATGTAGAGGCTTTATTAGACTGTGAAGCAGTTGAAGATGATTCTACTACTGATACTAATGAATCTAAGACTACAAGACAAGTAGTTGATGAATTAATGGATGATAGTAGGGATTATATATTTTCTCTATATACACGCGTTTATGTATATAATGAATTATATAATTATGTAAGATTAGATTATTATGGAGTTAAGGTAACAGAAAATACATTTACAACTGATGGTTCATTATATAAACGTGAAGGCGAAGGAACTGATTCACAACCATATAACTTTACTCCTATCACAAGTGGTACATATAGTTCTACAGCATTATATTTTGCTAAGTCTCCATTTATTAATAATATAATTAGGAATTTAACAAATATGAGCGGTGATGATCAGGATGCTTTCATTGACCAATATGATCATGAGACTGATGGATATATTGCTTCATTTGATACTATAGCTGAAAATGTTACATCTGTTGAAGAATGGGCAGAAATATTCTCTAATGGTAAGGATTTCATCGATTTAACTGTATACAATGCAGTTAACTTTGATAAGGCTTGTGAGTATGCAAAAGCAAGTCATGTTCAAAATACAGATAGTACAGCTTCTGGCTACTTAAAGTATTTAACTGATGCAGAAATAACAGAATTCAATGGATATATTGATGCATGTTTGAAGATTAATGATTTCTTAGATGATGTAGTTAATGTTGTTGATGATGTTGAAGTTTATGATTCTGATACGACATTAGAAACTGAAAAAGCTGCAATTGATTTAGTAGTATTCCGTGCTACTATGTTAAATGAAGCATGGGCATACGCAGAAGAAAAGTTCTTAGTATTCGAATCTAAGGGTACTGAAATTACAGAAGAAACATTCAATGCTGGTACATATTTTGTAAAGAGCGGATTAACTTATGTTTTAGCTACTGAATGGGTATCAGGTACTGAATATTTCCAAGTTAAGAATTATTCTTCATTAAGATTACAAGATGTTTCAGATACAAATAATAGAATTATTAGTTTCGTTGTAAAGAGTGAATATTTAGATGCAGCTGGTACTACAACTATTACTGATGAAGATGCTATTACTGCAATCTATGATGCAGATGTAGCTGCAATTGATTTAACATTAAAATTAGTTAATGAATTTAATAAGGCAAGAGCTTATGCTAAGGATCAAAGAGATGCTATAGATGCATTAACTAAGTTAACTACAGAAGAAAAGAATGCTGATAAAGATAAGGTTGACGGTATTTTAGATGCAGAAGATTATCAAGAAGATGAACTTACAAAGAGTAGACATATTAATGCTTATATTAAGGCTAAAGACTTGGCTACAGCTCAAGGAATACTTACAGATGATAAGGCCTTAATGGATTTAAGATATACTCATGCATATACAGTTAATGCTTTAAGAATTAAAACTGAAAGTGCAGATAGTAAATTAGCTGCTGACTGTTATTTGATTGATACGATTTATACTGCTGAAGATCTTGGTGAACTTTATGGTGAAAACAGTGATCAGTCTCCATCAAGACTTGATACTATTAAAGAAAAGATTCATGCATATGATGATTTCACAGTAGAAAAGAAGTCTATAGCTGAATATAATTCTTATTATGCAAAGGGCGAAGAAGAAATCGGTGTTTATACACACTTTGCAGTAACTGAACATAATATATTAAATAATATTTCAACTTACATATCTGAAATATTAGCTAAGACAATTTCTCAAACTAATATTGAAGCTTTAGAAGCTACTGATCAAGAAGGAGCTAAGAAGGAATTGTTTAGAAGATTATTGAATATTTATAAGGAAGGTTCATTAATTTCTTATAATAATGGTATAGCCACATTCAATGCTAAGACTAAGGGTGAAGCTAATAATAGAAAATCTGAAGTTGATAATATGATTCTAAATCAAATCGATCCATATTTATAATTATGGACATATAAAAAGGATTACCTCAATTAGAGGGGTAACCCTTTTTTGTTGATTACAATGATTAATAAATATATAATAGAATAAAGAAGGTGATTACTTTGAAGAAAAAGTTATTAAAGGGTTTTGTAGGTGTTATGGGACTTGCAATTGGTGTTAGTTTGTTAGCATCTTGTGATATGAGTTTAGCTCCTACATATGAAAGAAATGATAAAGAAACAAGTGCTGAAATTCCTGCAAGTGTTACTCCAACACCTAGTAGGACTCCTACATCAACTCCAACAACTACAACAAGCACAAAAGAGGAATATACTATTACATATGATACTCAAGGAGGAAGTGCTATTTCTCCTTCAAAAAGTGCGGATGGAAGTGTAAATAAAGTTAATGATCCTATAAAGGATGGTTATACTTTTGATGGTTGGTATTTAAATGGACATAGGTTTAGTTTTGATACAACCATTAATAGTAATATTACATTAAAGGCTGGTTGGATTAAGCCTATTAATGTTAGTATTTCATCTATATTAAGTGGTAATGGTAAGACATATAATGAACCATTTATGTTTAATGAAAAAGCATTTAACCATGATTCTGATGTTTATGATAAGGATATTGCAATGTTTGCGATGGGTTCATCATTTGTTAATAATGGTAGTAAGACTACATTAGATTTCTTTAAAGGATTTAATTTTGATAATGTTAAGAATTTGCCTAGTGAAGAAGAATATGATGGAATATGTTTTACATTTGCTCATAAGGAATTAGATAAAAGTGATTTATTTGTTGCGAGTGTTAAGGGATTTGATTATGGTCAAGAATGGGCTGGTAATTTTAATGTAGGTAAGACTGGTAATCATTATGATTTTGATAGAAGTGCTGGTATTGTATTTGATGCATTAAAAAAATATGTAAATGATAATAAAGTAACAAATAATGTTAAGTTATTATTAACAGGTTATTCACGTGGTGGAGCTGTTGCTAATTTACTTGCTGATAAGGTATTAAGTGCTACTGATAAGATAACTTTAGATAAGAATGTATATGCATATACATTTGAAGCACCTAAGGGTATGTTAAAGGAAAATGCTAAGGAATATAAGAATGTATTTAATATTGTAAATAATGCAGATATTATTACAAAGATAGTTCCTGATAGTTTTGGTTTTGCTAGGTGTGGAATTGATATTAATATTTATAGTGATAAGATTGATGAATTATTAAATACATTTGATAATGGTTTTGTAATTAATAAATTTACATCAAGTAGTGATTATACTAATGAAGATGAGCACAGTAATTACATAATTGACAATATTTTTATGTATACAGATACTTATGGTGATTATGTTGATTGTGAAATAAAGGATAGAGATACATTTGTTGATAATTTTGGTGATGAAATACAATTTATTATGAAAATAGTATTTGGTATTAAGCCTGTTACTAGAGTGGCTATTATGGCTGATGTAACTAGCAAGGGAATGATGGATTTAGCTATGTTATTATTTACACCTAATGGTATTCATGATTATATAAAGCCATTCTTGGATAATGATGGTATCAAATATGATGATAATGATTTGTTAAAAGTTTGTAATAAGATTCCTAATATATTAGCATCAAGAGGAACAATAGTAAGTATCGCTATGAATCAAGAAAAAAAGGCTAATGTAATTAGAATGATTGGAATGCATTATCCAATAATTAATTATGTTTTATTTAAGAATTATGAATATAAGGCTTAGGACACATTTATTGTGTCCTTTTATCTTAAAATATGGTATTATTGAGTAAAGAGATTTGGTGGTATTATGGCTAAAGAATATAGTAAAAGCGATGCAAAATTAATAATAGAAAAGCATAAGAAGAATTTAGATTTATTATTGCAATGTATTAAATTACCTAATGTATATAATAAGAATATTAAGAATAGTGCTCTTAATTTTACATTAGATGAGGTTATGAATATTTTACGTGGAGTGCCTGTAGAGGAAATTAATAGTACTAAACGTGGTATTAGAACTAAGACATTAAGAGATAATGGTTTTTTAACTATGGCTGATATTTATATGGTTAAAAAGGAAAGATTAGTTAGAATTAAGGGTATTAGTGATGAAACTGCAGGTATTATTAAAGATACAGCTACTGAATTTTATAATACTACTAAAGAGAATTTTAAATTAAAACTAAGTATTGATAAGAAAACTGAATGGTCAAGTTCACTTGTTAGATGGGTTGCTGGGTTAATTAAAAGTGAAGAATTAATAAGTGAAGCTAATGATTTATATAATGACAATAATAAAAGAATTAATGAATTAATTGATAATTTAGAAGTGTCATTAAATTCTATTAAATGGATGTTTTCTAATAAGGATAAGAAGAATAGCGCTGATAAGGCATATTTTGAATTAAAAAGTATGCTTGATGGATTTTATGGTAATAGAGTTAATGAGATAGTAAAAGAGATTAATAGTTATTATAAGATTAGTGTTGAAGATGCTTGGAATTTATTTAGTAAGGAAAGTGTTAAGTTTTATAATATCCTTGAAAATATAAATCCTGGTTTATTAGGTAATAGTGATTCTTTATATGGGTTACCTGAGGAATTAGCTAAGGATGTTGAAGAAGTAAAATATGATTTAACTGGACTTAATTGTAGTTTAAGAAAATATCAAGAATGGGGAGTTAAATATATTTTAAAACAAGAAAGAGTTTTACTCGGAGATGAGATGGGTTTGGGTAAAACTGTACAGGCTATAGCCACTATGGTTTCTTTAAGAAATGGAGGAGCGAAAAGATTTTTAGTAGTCGCTCCAGCAAGTGTTTTAACCAATTGGTGTAGAGAAATAGTTAAACATAGTGATTTAAGAGTAACTAAGATTCATGGTTCTAGTCGTGATAAGTCATTTAATGAATGGTTAAAATATGGCGGAGTTGGAGTTACAACATTTGAGACAACTCAATTTTTAACATTACCTGAGGATTTTGTTTTTGGAATGCTTATTGTAGATGAAGCACATTATATTAAGAATCCTGATGCGAAAAGAAGTAGAAATGTTAGAGAATTGTGTAAAAAGTCAAGAAGAGTATTATTTATGACTGGTACTGCAATAGAGAATAATGTTGAAGAGATGATTAATTTAATTAAGTTATTACAACCAGCTGTAGCAAAGGATGTTAAGAATTATGCGTATTTATCAAGTGCGCCACAGTTTAGAGAAAATGTTGCAAGTGTATATTATAGAAGAAAAAGAGCTGATGTTTTAACAGAATTACCTGATTTAATAGAAACAGAAGAATGGTGTGAATTAGGTAAAGAAGAAGAAAAGATATATGAGGAATCTGTATTATCTAAGAAATATCATTTAGCAAGAAGAATGTCTTGGAATATTGATGATTTAGAAAAATCATCTAAAGCTAATAGATTAAAAGAATTAGTAATGGAAGCTGAAGGCGAAGAAAGAAAGATAATTGTATTTTCTTTCTTCTTAGATACTATTAATAAAATTAAAGAATTTTTAGGTGAAAGATGTAGTGAGCCTATTAATGGATCTGTTCCTGTTGAGAAAAGACAAACTATTATTGATGAATTTAATAATGCAAAAGCGGGTAGTGTTTTATTAGCTCAGATACAATCTGGAGGTACAGGATTAAATATTCAATCTGCGAGTGTTGTTATTTTTTGTGAACCACAATTTAAACCATCAATTGAAAATCAGGCAGTAGCGCGTGCATATAGAATGGGACAATCAAGGAATGTCTTAGTATATAGATTATTATGCGAAAATACTATTGATGAAAAACTTATTGATGTTTTAAAGGAAAAGCAGAAGATATTTGATGAATTCGCTGATAAGTCTATCGCGGCAGAATCTGATAATATTGAGGTTGATGATAAGACATTTGGTGAAATTATGGAAGAAGAAATTGAAAGAATTAAAAATAAAAAAGAAACTGAATTAGAAGTGGATAGTGAAAATCAAGAATAATTATTTTTTAATAAAAATAATATGTGTTTTTTTGTATTAAATATAGTATAATGTAGGAAGTAGTGACCCCGAAAGGAATGTTATAGATGTCAATTTTTTCTATTTTTAGAAGAAAGAAAAAAGACAAGACAGTTTTAAAAGAAAAAAGTCTTGTTGAGAATGAAAATTCTAATTTAAACGAAGAATTAAAATTAAATATTAAAGAAATTAGTGATAAAGATATCGAAATTGATAATGCTGTTAAGCTTAATAATAAGGAAGTAATAACTAGAATAGTTAATATGTTACCTGAGGTTGGAAATTTATTGACAAATAATAAAGATAAATCTTATGTAGTTTCTTTACCAAAGGTTAGTGGTAAGCTTGATAATGCTAAGAAGAATGTTAGTAGTAGCGATGTTAATTTAAATGATGTCGAGGTTAATAATGATGTTCCTTTAGCAAAGCAAATAGCTAAATATTTAGATGAAAATTATAAGAATAATAAAAGATCATCTAACGCTGAAGCTATTGTAGCTTCTGCTAATATAGCATCAAGTTATATTGTTAATGAAGTAAAGAATGATCTTGATAAGATTAATAGTGAAGTGTTATCTATTAATAGTTTCTTATCTAATGAATATAAGTCTAAGATAGATGAAATATCGTTATTTATTGATAAGACTACTAAATTTAGTGATGAGATTATTTCTGATGATAATAGAAGAAGAGAAAGAATTAGTCAAATAGAGAATCATATTTCAGTTGGTATTCAATTATTAAAACAAGCTATTATTAGTATTAGTGAAGAAATTAAGGATATTAAGGATAATTATCCTAAATATGAAAAACAAGTATATGCTATTAATAATTGGGTTTTAAATTTAAAAGCTTTATATGGATTATTAGCTGAGTTATGTAAATTAGACTATTTATATTATCAAGGTAGTGCATCATTAGAAAGCTGTGAATATGACTTAAAGCAAGTAATGCCTGAGATAAAGGAATTATTATTAGGTTTAGCTAATTGGCATCAAATTGAGCATATGAAGCTTGATGTTAATATGGAAACTGGTGAGCATAGGAATACAGGCTTAAAGACTATGTTTAAGAAGCTATTGACTAGAGCTGAGAATCATAGAGATATTGAATATTCTAGAATACCTGAGGTTGTGCTTGGTATGATTAGTAATCAAATGAATATGAATATTAGTCAATATGAGATTAAATTAAGTGAAGTTTTTAATAAAGAAATAAATCTAGCAATAATTCAAGGAGAGATATATTATTACCAAAATATGGTATGTTAATGGAGGATATTATGAAAATTGATAATGTAGATTTTGAAACATATTTAAAGAATTATCCTGATGAGAATGGTTTTTTTAAGAATTATGGAGGAGCTTATATTCCTGATGAATTAAAGCCTGCCTTTGAGGAAATAACAAATGCTTATCAAACCATTTGTCATTCTTCACAGTTTATTAATGAATTAAGAAGAATAAGAAAAGAGTTTCAAGGAAGACCAACTCCTGTATATCATTGCGAAAGATTATCAAAATATTGTGGTGGCGCACAAATTTATTTAAAGAGAGAAGATTTAAATCATACAGGCGCTCATAAGCTTAACCATTGTATGGGTGAAGGCTTATTAGCTAAATATATGGGTAAGAAGAAAATTATAGCTGAAACAGGTGCTGGACAGCATGGTGTTGCTTTAGCTACAGCGGCAGCTTATTTTGGATTAGAGTGCGATATTTATATGGGTGCTGTTGATGTAAAAAAACAAGCACCAAATGTATCTAGAATGCGTTTATTGGGAGCTAATGTAGTTGAGGTTACTGATGGTCAACAGACTTTAAAGGAAGCTGTTGATGCTGCATTTAATGCATATTTAAAGGAATATAAGGATTGTATTTATTGTATAGGTTCTGTTGTTGGACCACATCCATTTCCATTGATGGTTAGAGATTTCCAATCAGTAGTTGGTATTGAAGCTCGTGATCAATTTAAGGAAATGACAGGATTGTTACCTGATGTAGTATGTGCATGTGTTGGTGGTGGATCAAATTCTGCAGGCATGTTTATTCCTTTTGTTAATGATCAAGTTGAGATTATAGGTGTTGAGCCACTAGGACGTGGTAAGGAAAGAGGAAACCACGCAGCGTCTATTACATTCGGTACTGAAGGAATTATGCATGGATTCAATTCATTAATGTTAAAGGATGAAAATGGAGAGCCTGATTTAGTTTATTCAGTAGCTTCAGGACTTGATTATCCATCTGTAGGACCCGAACATGCATTCCTACATGATATTGGTAGAGTAAAATATGATACAGTAACTGATGATGAAGCACTTGAGGCATTCTTCACATTATCTCGTTTAGAGGGTATTATCCCTGCAATTGAGTCATCACACGCAGTTGCTTATGCTATGAAGCTTGCAAGAACTACTAAGAAGACAGGCACTATTTTAGTAAACTTATCAGGACGTGGTGATAAGGATATGGACTATGTTATTGAAAAATATGGTCTTGATTGGTTAGAAAAGCATAATATCAATTTATAAATGTGAAAATGATACTTTTTCGAAAGTATCATTTTTCTTTTAGTCTCTTTTCTAAATATTGAGGTAATTCTTCAATGAGTTTATATTTGGATATACCTAATTTTATAATTGACTTTTCAAGTGTTGTTTCAGCCACAAATTTATCTGTTCTGGTGTAGTCGCAGTAGACAATGAAACTAAGGCTGATGTAAGAAGCTACCTTGAATCAAGAAAGATAAAGAAAATAGAACTTTATAAATTATTAGTGGCTGAATAGAAAGTTAAAGTTTTGGTTGATTTCAAAACTTTTATTTATTTTGTGTTAGTTTTTCCTAATTGTGTTGAATTTCTTATTGTATAAGAATATAATTATTATTGGTTGAGGTACGATTTATATGTGGGATAAAATTAAACCAGAATATGGTAGTCAAATAAGAGTTAATAGAGGGCTATATTATCATCATGGTATATATGAGGATGATGAGCATGTATATCAGTTCGCCGCTCCTACTGGTAGTGAGGTATCACCAGAAAATGCGTTAATTATTTGTACAACACTTGATGTGTTTTTAAAGGGTGGAGAGTTAGAAGTTAGGGTATATAGTGATGATGAATTAAAGAATAAGAAAAGTCCTATTGAAATTGTTAGTTATGCTAAGAGCAAATTAGGAAGCGGTTTGGGTACTTATAATTTAATTAATAATAATTGTGAGCATTTTTCTAATATGTGTGCTTTTGGAGTTAGTAAGAGTAATCAAGTTGATGATATTATGAATTTATTTAGGGGGTTATTTCAATGAGATGTGGTGTTGATGTTGGTGGTACAACAGTAAAATTAGGATTTGTTGAGGGAAAGAAAATTGTTGATTCTTTTAGTATTGTTACTAAGAAAGAAACGCTATTTGATGATATTTTTAGTAAAATAGTTGAATATACTAAAAAGAATAATATTGAATTAGAATCTATTGGTTTTGGTATTCCTGGTATAGTTAGAGATAATTATATTGTTAAAATGCCTAATATAGCTATTAGTGGTATTGATTTAAATGTAATTAGTAAGAAGTATTTTCCTAATGTTAGAATTAAGGCATCAAATGATGCAAATTGTGCTGCATTAGGTGAAGCTATTTGTGATACTGATAATGTTAAATCTAGCTACTTTATTACACTTGGAACTGGTGTAGGTGGTGGCTATGTTTATGATGGCAAGGTAGTTGATGGAGTAAATTGTGCATGTGGCGAGATCGGACATATGTTTATTGATCATATTCATAATTTTAAGTGCGGATGTGGATTGTCAGGTTGTTTAGAAACTGTAACAAGTGCTACAGGTATAGTAAGACTTGCTAAAAAGTATTATAGTGAATTTGAAACTAAAATACCGGCTGAAATGAGTGCAAAGGATGTTTTTGATTGTGCTAAAGAAGGAGATCAATTAGGTGTATTTGTTTTAAATATGGTAAGTGAGTATTTAGCAAAGGCTTTGGCAAATTTGGCTGTAGTAGTTGATTGTGAGTGTTTTTATATTGGTGGAGGAGTTAGTAAGTGTGGCAGCATATTAACTGATTGTATTAAGAAATATTATGATAAATATAGTTTCTATGCAACTAAGGATACTAAGATTAAGTTAGCTAAGCTTGGAAATGATGCTGGCATGATAGGGGCTAGTTATTTATGAAAATAAAGCCTAAGGCTGTAAAGGTTTATAAGCCTGAGATAATGGTATGTCCTAAATGTGGGAATAATTTAAAGTATGTTTATACTGTAAGTAATAGAGGTGTACAGTTTTCTTCAGGTAAGGTTTTTAGAATTAAAAATATGGGATATAAATGCCCTAAGTGTAATGATTATTTGTATTTTTCATTAACTGCTTTAAAATTAGCATTTAAAGGATATACTTATTCTGCAAAAGTATGTTGTATGATTGATTATTATAAGTGTAAGGGTTATACAAGGGATAGAATATGTGATATTTTAGCTGATAGTGATATTGAGATTTCTGATAGGAATATTGATATTATTGGTAATAAGGTTAAGAGTTATGTAGATTGTGATTATGATAAGGCTATATTAGATGCATATAGAGATATGAATGATAAGTTTGGTGAAATCAGAGTATGTTTTGATTTGGTAACTATAGACAAGTGTTTATATTTCATTTATTATAGTTATTTTAGTGGAGATATATTAGCAATATGGAAGACTGATTCTGCTGATAGTGAATTTATTAAGGAAATAATAAAAAAATATATTAATAGTAATTATAATATCACTACTATATTGACTATAAGACCTCAGTTTAGGTTTTATAGTGTATTAAAGGAAAACATTCCTAGTAATGTTAAGTTAATGTCTTATAGTAAGTTTTAGGAGAATATATGGGATATAGTTTTAGAAATGATTATTCGTCTATTGCTATTAAAGAAGTAATAGATAAATTAATTGAGTGCAGTAATGAGCAGAATATTGGCTATGGAGAGGACGTCCATACTCTTAATGCAAAAAGGTTAATAAAAGAAAAGATAAAAAGAGATTCTGATATTTATTTTATAGCTGGTGGTACTATTACAAATATGATAGCTATAGGAAGTGTCTTAAAGCCATATGAGGCTGTTATTGCTTGTGATAGTGGTCATATTAATGTTCATGAAACTGGAGCTATTGAGGGTTTAGGACATAAGATATTATATTGTAAGAATATTGATGGCAAAATTAATATATCAGGTATTGATGAGATAATTAAAACACATACTGATCATCATATGGTTAAGCCTAGGATGGTTTATATTTCAAATAGTACGGAAGTAGGTAGTGTATATAATCTAATTGAGCTAAAAGAAATATATGATTATTGTAAAAAGAATAATTTATATTTGTATTTAGATGGAGCTAGACTTGCAAGTGCTTTGGCAGCAAGTGATATTACTTTTAGTGATTATGGTAAGTATACTGATATGTTTTATATAGGTGGAACAAAATGTGGAAGCTACTTTGGTGAAGCATTAGTAATTAATAATGACGAGTTAAAGAAAGAATTTAATTATTATATTAAGCATTTTGGTGGAATGATAGCTAAGGGTTTTGTTACAAGTATACCTTTTGAAGTATTGATGGAAGGCAATAGATATATTGAAATAGGAAAAAAAGAGAATGAATGTGCTAATTTATTAGTTGAAGAATTAACTAAGTTAGGGCTTAAGTTTTATAGTAAATCTGTAACTAATCAGGTATTTGTTATTTTACCAAATAGGATTTTGGAAGAATTATATAAAGATTTTGCATATGAATATTGGATAAAGGGTGAAACTGAATCTGTAATTCGATTTGTTACATCATTTACAACAGAGAAAAAACATGTGTTAGAGTTAGTTAGTAGAATAAAAGAATTAATATAAAGAAAAAAGTGCCGAATTTTTAACAAAAAATTTGGCATTTTATCGTATAATCTTTGACTTACAATGTTTTTAGTGATAGAATAATAATACAATAATTATGGGAGGCATTTGAAATGGCTATAACATTGGATGATTATGATAAGAAGATAATTAAGTATTTACAAGAAGATGCGTCTATATCTAATATTGATTTATCAAAGAAGATTGGACTTGCACCTAGTTCTTGTTTATTAAGAGTAAAGAATTTAAAAGAACAAAAAGTTATTAAACAATATACTGCAATGGTTGATGAGAGAATTTTAGGTTATGATATTACTTGTTTTGCTAAAGTTGCAATGCAACCATTAAATAGAGAGACATCAAGTAATTTTATTGCTGAAGTTAATAAAATTCCAGAAGTAATAGAGTGCTATACTATTACAGGTGCTCAAGCCTTCTTATTAAAAATTGTTGCAAAGAGCTTCCAGTATTATCGTGATTTCATATTTGATAAATTATTATCAATAGCTGCTGTAAGCAATGTTGAAACATCTATCGTTGTAGCAACAGAAAAGAAGACAAATTTGATGCCTTTAGATTAATAATTAAGTCCAGTTTTGACGAAAACTGGATTTTTTAATGAAAACGACATTTTCATAAAAATTTTTGGTTAATTTTCATATTCTCTTGTCTATTATTTAGTGTATTAGAAAAAAACTGAATGTAGATAGGAGGTGTGAAAATGGGGAAAAAAGATTTAATATTAAAGAAAGTCTTAAGTAATAATGAACGTTTCGCAAGTATCTTTAATAATTATTTATTTAATGGAGATGAAGTAATAAATCCAAAAGAACTAGAAGATGGTAATATAGAATATACTGTTAATAGTGAAGATGGTAAACATA